>DATEXS010000451.1:0-7970 GCA_035256725.1 Anaerolineae bacterium | reverse complement strand
GTTGGGGTCATGGAAGCTGACCAGTACTTCTGGAAAGTTGTGCACAATGAAGCGTAAATCTGCTTCCAGCTGTTCACGGGGGAGGAGGGTGTAAGGATTGTTCCAGTCGACACAGAAATCACAACTGTACGGGCAACCCAGGCTGGTGAGCAGCGAGATCACAGCCAGGGGGTACGGCCTCCCTCGCCAGAAGTTGGCTGCCCGGATTTCCGGCATCCGCTCATGCACGCTCGGGATCTCTTGGAGGGTATGAGCGCTGCTGACTATTTCCCCGCGGGGTAGTTCGCTAAGGATGTCAACGATCAAGCTTCTGTCGCAATCGCGCACCGCTACGTCAAAGAACCGGAGACAGTCATGGGGGAACTGCTTGGCGTGCGGGCCGCCCATGACCGTCACCGTATTCTGCCGGCGGTAGAGCTTGGCGAGGGCGTAGGCCAAAGCGCTGGCCTCCGTGTGTCCTGAGATGAATACCACGTCCAGATCGCTCGGTAGCAATTGCTTGGGGTCCCTCTGGCCAAAATAGGTAGCATAGAAGACCTCGTGTCCGAGACTACGGCACCAGACACTCACCGCCTGGGGCATGATGCTGGCGTACTGTTTGACGATCAGGTGATCGTACAGCTTCTGATTGCAGGGTGTGTTCACCTCGGCGCGCAGCAGCTCTAGAACTCCTATCCTCATCTGTTGGCCTGCCCCTCGGGTACTCTTCGGTCCTCAGCTGGCCAAACAAGCACATCTAGCGTCTGCGGAAACCGCTTGACGGCCGTTGGTGGTACGTACTTGTGCGCATGACACGTTATCTCGGCCAAAAGCGTAGCATAGTGGTCTCAAAACGGTCTCAAATCGTCTATCTGTCTCGGACTTATGGAGATCTCTCTGGTCAGACGCGGCCCAGCGGGGGACTTTACCGGGAAAGCGGCTGTATTCGATACTCCTTCCGCCATAGTCAGGATCAACTGTTACACCTATGGAAGAGGGCTTGCGTGTATCTTCCCATTGTGGTATACTGGAGTCAACACGCCCAGGCTGCTGCATAGCCAATTGCATGATTTGTTGGCCGAGGCTGCATACCTCTCGGTTTTTGATGGCGTATACCTCTTGGACGGTCAGGCCTCAGGCGCGAGAGGTGGTAGCGCTTTTGCCTCGGCAACCAGACTCTCCGTGCTGATCTGACCCATGTAGTAATGTAGCGCGCAGGAAGAAGTTCTCCGGGTATTGTCAGCTTCATGGAGCCCGGAAGGGGAAGAAGGCGTGACGGCGATGTAGCCGCGGGTGCTCCTCCGGGCAGGGTCTTCAAGGAGATCTTGCGATGGCTACACTGCGCTTCTACTTGCTGGGTGCGATGGACATCCGCCACGATGGAGAGCGGCGGCCCAAGCCTGCCACGCTCAAATCCCAGTCCCTGTTAGCCTACCTGATCCTCCATCGTCACAGGCCACAGTCGCGGGATCGGTTGGTCGGGCTTTTCTGGGGAGAGCGCCCGGAGCGCAGGGCGCGTGCATCTCTTTCTACGGCCCTCTGGCACATCCGTCGTTGCCTCCCTGAAGTGTGCGTGGACAGCGATCCCCAGACGGTTCAGTTTGATCCCGAGAGAGATCTTTGGGTGGACGTGGAGGCGTTCGAGTCCTGCGTCTCCCAGGATGACATCAACGCCCTGCAATCGGCGGTAGCACTCTACCGCGGCGACTTCATGGACGGCTTCTACCATGAGTGGGTAATCGATGAACGGTACCGGTTGGAGACGCTATTCATGGAGGCGCTGACGCGGCTCATGGTCGGGCTCGAGGCAAGGGCGGAGCACGACTCGTCACTGGCGGTGGCCATGCGGCTGCTGGAGCGAGACCCCTTGCGCGAGGAGGCGCACCGGCTGGCGATGCGAGCTTACTGCCGCCTGGGGCAGCGCAACGCTGCCCTGGAACAGTACCGTCGCTGTTGTGGGATCGTGCAGGAGGAGCTGGGCGCGGGTCCGATGGTGGAGACCACCGAGCTCTACGAAGAGATCATGGAAGGGCACTTCCCAGTAGGCCCTGTGCCGGACGTTGTTCCCACCGCTGTGGCAACGATGGCACTCGCGCCTGTTCCCGGGCGCAGTCCATTGGACGTGCTGGCACGTAGCAGGCTGATAGGCAGGGACGATGAACTGGCGTTCCTGGACGAGTGCTGGCAGCGAGCGGAGGAAGGACGGGGAAAACTGGTGCTGATAAGCGGCGAGGCGGGCGTGGGCAAGAGTCTGCTCGCGGAAGAGCTCGCCAATCGCCTTCGGATCCAGGGCGTGCGCGTCCTATGGGGCAACTGCTACGAATACGGCAGGGCTTTGCCCTACCAACCCGTTGCCGAGGCCCTGCGAACGGTTCTGGCGGGCCTGACATCGGAGGAACTGGGGGACTTCCCTTCCTGGTCGCTGGAGGAGGCCGCCCGCCTCGTGCCGGAAGTGTTGGAAAAGCGCGCCGGGCTGGAGGCCACGCCCTCGATTTCCTCGGACGAGCAGCGAGCGCGTCTGTTTGAGGGAGTGGCCCGTGTGTTGACTGGGCTCTGTTCTTCTGCAACTATCCTGATCGTCCTTGAGGACCTTCATTGGGCCAGCGGGTCCACGCTGCAACTGGTGCACTACCTGGCCAGGCGACTGACTGATCATCGGGTCCTAACGCTGTGCAGCTTCCGGTCCGAAGAGGTTGGGCTAGAGCACCCTTTGCAGGCTCTCCGGCGGCGATTGGTTCGGGACGGGCTGGCAGTGCTTCTGCGGGTGTCACGCCTCTCATCGGCGGCGGTGGAAGCGGTCTTGATGGAAATGTCTGGGGCGGGAGATGAGGTCCTGCCCCTGGCGAAGCGGCTGTATCGGGAGACGGAGGGCAACCCTTTCTTCTTGATAGAGACCATCAGAGGTCTGTTCGATACAGGCTCTATCCGCTTGGAGGGAGGGGCCTGGAGGGGCGACTTTGCCGGGATCAGCGAGGGAACACTTGCCTTGCCCACCAGCCTGAGTGAGGCCATAGAAGCACGGGTCCAGAACGTGAGTGAAAGCGCGCGGGAGGCGGTGCGTCTCGCAGCTGTGCTTGGTCGCGAGTTCGACTTCGAATCGCTCAATGCTGTGTGGGGCCAGGGTGAAGGCGCGACGTTGGAGGCACTGGACGAACTGCTGCGCCGTCGACTGATAGACGAGGGCAGCGGGGCCGAGAGACGGGACTACGTCTTCACCCATCACAAGATCCAAGAGGTCATCTACTCCTCGATGTCGCGCCGGCGACGGCAACAGGCCCACGCACTTGTCGGGACGACGATGGAGAATCTCTATCGTGCCCAAACTGAGGAGTTGGCTGGCGAACTAGGCTTCCACTTTCAGGAGGGACGTTACCACGACAGGACGCTAACCGAGAAGGCAGTCACTTACCGCCTTCAGGCGGGGGATCGGGCGCGCACTCTATACGCCCACCAGGAGGCCATCGACCACTACGAGCAAGCCCTCGCGCTGTTGAAGGAAGAGATGCAGTATGAGAAGGCTGCGCGGACGCTGATGAAGCTGGGGCTGACACATCACAATGCCTTCGACTTCCCGCAGGCGCGCGAGGCTTTCCAACAGGGGTTCTCGCTATGGCAGCGGGCGGGCGACGCTCAGCCCTCGGTCACGCGTCCGCCAGCACCTCACGCCCTCAGGGTGGCCTGGCACGTCTTTGCTGTCGACCCGGCCATGGCCGAGGACTTTCCTTCGGTCGAAGTTGTGAGGCAGCTCTTCAGTGGTCTGGTAGACCAGAGCCCGGAGATGGACGTAATACCGGATGTGGCCCGAAGTTGGGATGTGTTGGAAGGCGGGCGGACGTACGTTTTCCACTTGCGCGACAACGTGCGCTGGAGCGATGGCAAGCCGGTGACGGCCGAAGACTACGAGTATGCCTGGAAGCGGGTGCTGGATCCGGCCTCCGGTTCGCCCGGCGCCCTGGCCCTATACGACATCAAGGGGGCCAAAGCTTTTCATCGGGGCGAGATGTCTGATCCAGGGCTGGTAGGCGTGCGGGCCCAGGATCCGCTTACCCTGGTTGTGGAATTGGAGGGGCCAACCAGCTATCTTCCTCACTTGATGACCCACTGGGTGACATATCCCGTGCCCCGTCAGGTTCTTGAGAGACACGGCGAGGCTTGGACGGAGGCGGAACACATCGTGACTAACGGCCCTTTCAGGCTGGAGTCCTGGCAGCGGGAGGAGTCGATGGTCTTAGTGCGTTACGGGCAATACCATCGCGGGGTCAGCGGCAACGTGCAGCAGGTTGATCTGACCTTGAACATGGATCCTTCCGTTGAGTTGCGCATGTATGAAGCTAACGACCTCGACATCGGCTACCTCTGGGAATTGTCGCCAGCGGAGATGGACAGCGCCCGGCAGCTGCATGCAGGGGAATACATGTCCGGACCAAGTCTCGCCACCTGGCTGGTGAAATTCAAAGTGAGCAGCCCACCATTTGACGATGTGCGGGTGCGTCGAGCCTTCGTTCTGGCCACCGACCGAGACACGTTGGCCGGAGTGGATATGAGAGGGCACTTCTTCCCGGCCACGGGCGGGGTCATCCCCCCGGGCATGCCGGCGCACTCGGCGGGGATCGGCCTACCACACGATGTGGAAGGGGCCAGGCGGCTCCTGGCGGAGGCAGGCTATCCACAGGGCCGTGACTTCCCTCAGGTCGTCTTCCTGGCACCACCGAGTCCTGCTATTCAGCAGGCTATCGGGCAACTGCAGGCGCAATGGCGGGAGAAGCTGGATGTGGGGATCTCGGTTGATGCAAGGGACTGGACAAGCTATTTCGATAGGCACCACAAAGAACAGGCGCACCTGTTCTTCAACTCGTTCATGGCGCGCTACCCGGATCCCGATCATTGCCTGCGGCAGCTTTCGGGCGAGCAACGGACAGCGTGGCAGGACGGGGTCTATGCTGAGTTGCTGGAGCGAGCCAGGCGGGCCATGGACCAAGAGACGAGGATTACGCTGTACCGGCAGGCGGACCGGATCCTGATTGAGGAAGCTCCGGTCATACCCATAGGGTATGGGAGACAGCACTTGTTGGTGAAACCGTGGGTCAGCAAGGTCCCCACATCGGCGATCAAGTGCTTCTTCTGGAAGGACGTGGTCATCGAGCCACACTAGACGCCGAGGGGTGAAGAGCCCTTCCTGGAGTCCATTCCATCGATTCCCCAACACCCCGTTCCATCCATAGGGCGGGGTTTCCTGTGTGTACCACACCGATGCACCCACATGGCATCGTGTGCTCCTCGTGACACCCCTCGTCCGGCGGCCCACGCTTGGCAGGCCGATGGTGGCCTGACTCTGGGACAGGGTGTGATTTGAGAGTCTTTTGAGACCAGAGTGGTAGGCTGCGAGTGTGACAGATCGTGGCAGAATGCTACGAGGGACGAGCTTCCGAGCCGCCAGCGTGGAAGCATCACTGAGCCTATCCACATTGATCCCAGCACCTCCTGTTGGGGGGTAGAGGGAACGGTGCTTCTGGCAGGTTGGATCGCTCGAGGTCAGACAGTGCTTGTCTGGTAGATCCCGAGATGCGCTGAGTTCCGGTAGCACCGTACCCTCTGACACCAACGGAGAAGATGACCCTGTATGACTGAATCGACCGGAGCCACCCGCGTGTTCACATTCGTCGTCCGTTTCTGGCGAGAGTGGTCGGCTGCCGGGCTACGGTGGCGGGGACGCATTCAGCATGTGGAGAGTGGAGAGGCCACTTCCTTCCTGGAGCTGGGCCGAATGCTGCAGTTTCTGCATTCATCTGGCGCCTTGACCGACGATGAGAACCTGCCCGAAGAGCAAGAGGAATGAGTCTACACTTATGCTGGACATCTCCCAGTGACTTACACGGCCCGCATCGGTGAGGGTGCCGAGCAGGAGAGCGGCCTGGACGACTCTGTGCCGCGGCCACAGGGGTTCTTCCTCCCGTCAGCCCTAAGGCCACACTACGCAAGCCTCCCTGATTCTCACAACCCGTTTCCGTCATCCCCGTAGGACCAGACGGGACGGCTCCTCTCTGACTTCAGCATGATTGGCCTTGGCATCCCAAGGCCGCCAGCGCGTGAACTTGACAAGCCTCAGAAAGGGGGTATAATTTTGTTTTATTAGTAAAACTATCGGTTACGGGGAGGGAGTATGGAGAAGGGACTGCGCTACACGGAGGCGCTGGCGGGCATCTTGATGAAGGGTACGGTGGGGCGGCTCGATTCCGCGCTCGGTTCGCTGGCCCTCCTGGATCGCAGCCGGAAGGTGCGGCGCCTGACCGACCTGGGCATCAGAGGGATCGAGGTAGCGCCCATACCGGCCTCGTTGGATGAGACGCGGGCGGCGATTCTGGTGAGCAACTACCCCTCGGTGTTTCAGTCACTGCGGGCGGTGATCAAAGTTGGGTGCCGCATCTCCCCGGAACGTATCCGTATCAGGGCCGTCGCTCGGCCGGAGATCATCACTGAGGCCAATCTCTTGTTCAAGGCGCTCGGGGTGGGTCAGTATGTCTTCCCTGTCCACAAGGACCAGGCTGGTGCCTACAGGCTGGAAGGAAGGTTGGTCAAGGATATTCTCCGCTGGTTGGAGAGCCCCGGAAACGTGCTGTGGCTATCCATCACCGGAAGAACGAGAGGCAACGGTCTCCTGGAGGGCGACCTGAGGACGGGCGCCGCCCTGTTCTCCTTCAAGAAGGGAGTACCTCTGGTACCCATGGGGCTGGTAACGAAGGAAAAGAAGGGCAGGTTGAGAGTGGTGGGTGTGAGATTCGGCGAGCCCATCTACCCTCTACCAACCGGCGACCTGGACGATTTCGAGAGGGCCGACTACCTGATTGACCTGACCAGCCTGGCCATGTGCGAAGTAGCGCGCCTCTTGCCCCGTGGTCAGAGGGGCGACTTCGAAGAAGCTGAGCAGAAGCTGGAGGAGACCAGGAGGCGTCTGGGGATAGAGTGAGCTTGCGGCGCCCAGGGGGCAGCTAGCCCATCACTGGGCGCCGGGTCGACTGGTGCGTGATCAGATGGGGCCTGCGGCTGCGATGGGCTGCGGCCCCCCTTTGTTTTCCTCAGCACAAGGCAACCTTCGTCCTCTGCACAGCAGGGGGTGAAGATGTGGGCGCGGTGACATCTGTATGTTGGCGATGCGTGAGTCGCCGAAGGAGCGGATTCCGCTTTTGAGCAGAGCATTCGCAATCCTGAGAGATCCACAGACCGCCTTTGTGACAGCCATGATATGGATTCCCTTGGAACCGTATAGAGCTGTCAGCTTGCGGGCGTTATGGATCAGTTTGTCGAGTTCTATCTCTATCCGAGGTACTGACATCTCAACCACAGGCTTTCAAGTTGAGTCTCCTGATAGCTATCTGAATGATCTCATCCAGCAGAGCTTTGCTGTCCTTTCCCTCTGCGCGAGCCATGAAGCCAATATAGCTACGAGGTTTCTCCTTGGGTGTGCACATGAGCCCCGCGAAAGTGTTCCCCTCCAACAAGAACGGCCCTTCCTCCGTCAATATCGTGTCAATTCGGCCAAAGTCCTTGAAACCCAACACGTGGTAGGCCCGAAGCGCCAATTGCTGCATCATGTGGGTCTCTTCAGCAGTCAGCGGAGCAGGACAAAGGAAGGTATCGTTATCTAACTCCTTTTTCTCGAAAGTTAGTGTGTTATCCCCTTCACTATACACAATCTCTAACGGAGGAAGGACTCTTGCGCCCTCATTTCCCAGGACACCCAGGGTGATTTCTCTTCCTCGCAGGAACTTCTCTATGAGGACTGGTTGACCGATAGTCTCAAGCCTTTCCACAACTCCGCTGACCAGTTGGTCGTAGTTGTGGACAACGGACGCGTCGTTGATCCCTGCGCTGCCTCGGCCGGCTACCGGCTTGACGAAAAGCGGATACTCGAACGGCGGGATGCCCCGAAACACGTCACAGTCCTTCTCTGATCTGGCCACACAGAAAGGCGATGTCGGCAGGCCCGCCTGCTG
>DATEXS010000450.1:0-5466 GCA_035256725.1 Anaerolineae bacterium | reverse complement strand
GAGGTGGTCAGGCGCATCCAAGAGATATCAAGGGAGCGAGAGCTACCCATCGTCATCTTCGGGCACATCAGCGACGGCAACCTGCATCCGAACATCCTCTTCGACCAGGCAGACCCGGAGGAGATGGAGAGGGTGGAGGCTGCGTCGGGCGACATCTTCGAGATAGCCATCGCGGTCGGCGGCACCCTCTCGGGTGAGCACGGCATCGGCCTGCTCAAACAGAAGTACCTGCACCTGGACCTGCCTGAGGGGACCGTGGAGGTGATGCGCGCCATCAAGCGGGCCCTGGACCCCGACAACATCATGAACCCGGGCAAGATCTTCCCCGACGACTGACGCACCAGTCCGACCGGCCCATCGTGCTCTACCGCCAGCGGAGAAAGGAACTCATCGAAGAGGCAGAGCGGCGCGAGTGCGCGATGAGCTGACTCGCTGGGGCTGACAAGGTCCCATCGTTCCCACAGGAAACGCAACCTGCACCCCCAGCTCGAAGATAGCCCCTCAGTGTGGTAGCGCGCTTCTGCTGCGGGTGGACAGCTCCATGCAGCTCAGTGAAGGAGCGCCGGCTTACCACGACGGCCACAGAGCACCCTCTGCGGCTGCTGGAGGCGCTGACCCGCCTCCTTCCCCTCGCCCCAGCGCGACGCCTTTCGTAGTTCAGCCCTGCAGGCAAGGAACGGTACTGGGATGCCGTTTGCCCTTTGACAAATGGCCGTAACTTGCTGGAGGTGCGAGCTATGGGCGAGGGCATAACGAAGCTTCGCAACCTCGGGAAGTCGCGCTGGTGACCTCGCACAGAGACCCTGATGGGGCCCGACGGTTGCCAGTCCCCTCCTTGGGAACCTATAATACTCCTCGCGAGCCGCCAATGGCCTCACCAAGATCTGTTCTTCACTCCAGGTTGAGTCACATCATCAAACCCGCCCGCTACACCGGGGGGGAATGGAATAG
Organism: Anaerolineae bacterium; assembly: GCA_035256725.1. Taxonomy (GTDB): domain Bacteria; phylum Chloroflexota; class Anaerolineae; order UBA7937; family B3-Chlor; genus JAUVXJ01. Next base: position 4,515 of record DATEXS010000450.1, on the reverse strand, counting down.
CGTCGTCAAGGACTGGGACCAGACCGCGATCAAGGTTGTCCTGGCCTACCCCGACGTCTACGAAGTGGGCATGTCCAACCTGGGCTTGATGATCCTCTACGACCTCCTCAACCAGCAGGCCGACGTCCTGGCCGAGCGCGTGTACACGCCGTGGGTAGACATGGAACAGGCCATGAGGGGCTCAGGCATGCCCCTCTACACCCTGGAGACCCGCCACCCCCTCCATGAGTTCGACCTCGTCGGCTTCACCCTGCCCTACGAGCTCAACTACACCAACGTCCTCACCATGCTGGACCTGGGTGGTATCCCCCTGCTGGCAGAAGAGCGGGACGATTCCCACCCTTTGGCCATCGGTGGGGGCAGCGGCACCTACAACCCAGAACCCCTCGCCCCCTTCTTCGACCTGTTCGTCGTGGGGGAGGGTGAAGAGGTTCTGCTGGAGTTGGTGGAGCTTTGCCGCGAACGGGGGCATCAGAAGGATGAGTACCTTGCCCGGGCCGCTCAGATCGAGGGGGTCTACGTACCCAGCTTCTACCAGGTGGAGTACAACGAGGATGGGATGGTCCGGGGGGTCACGCCCACCCATGATAACGCCAAACCGGCGGTCATCAAGCGCATCGTGGGCGTCCTCCCTCCCGCCCCGACCAGAGTGGTGGTGCCCTTCGTGGAGGCCGTTCACGACCGGGGGATGATCGAGATCCAGCGCGGCTGCACCCAGGGCTGCCGCTTCTGCCAGGCGGGGATGATCTACCGACCCCTGCGAGAGCGTTCTCTCGACGAGATCCTGTCCACGGCCGAAGAGCTCCTGGCGGCCACCGGCTACGAGGAACTGGCCCTGGTCTCCCTCAGTTCCTGCAACTACAGTCGCATCGAGGACTTGGTGGAGAGGCTCCTCGCCCGACACGGCCCCAACCACACCTCCATCTCCCTCCCCAGCCTGCGCATGGACTCTTTCTCCCTGAGATTGGCCCAGATGTTCCAGGGCCAGCGCAAGACAGGGCTCACTTTCGCGCCGGAAGCAGGCAGCGAGCGACTGAGGCGAGTCATCAATAAGATGCTCAGCCATGAGCAGATCCTCAATACCGCCGCTGCCGCCTACGAGAGCGGCTGGCACCGTATCAAGCTCTACTTCATGATCGGCCTGCCTACGGAGACGATGGAGGACGTGGAGGCCATCGCTTCGCTGGTCAAGGAGGTGCAGGCCATAGGGCGGCGAGCGCGGGGCAAGAGGGCCGAGCTCAGCGTGAGCGTGGCCACTTTTGTGCCCAAACCGCATACCCCTTTCCAGTGGTCCCCTCTGGAACAGATAGCCACGCTGGAGGAGAAGCACTCCCTTCTGAGGAGGCAAATCCGGGGTCGGAGCCTCAAGCTGAGCTGGAACGACCCCCAGACCAGCGTGCTGGAGGCGGCCCTGTCTAGAGGGGACCGTCGCCTGGCCGAAGTCATACTGGCGGCGTGGCGTGGCGGGGCCAGGTTCGACGCCTGGAGCGAGGCCCTCGACGTGCAGCGCTGGTGGGACGCCTTTGCCAGCCAGGGATTGGATCCCGCCTTCTACGCCCACCGGCAACGTCCCCTGGAGGAGACCTTGCCCTGGGATCACCTCAACTCGGGGGTCAGCAAGGAATTCCTCCTGGGCGAGTATGAACGCAGCCTCCAGAAGGAGTTCACCCTCGACTGCCGGGAGGGTCCCTGTCTGGCCTGCGGCATCCTGGAGACCTTCCCCACAGAGTCCAAGGTTAAACGCCGGGGACGGTGGGGCTGCATCGAATCGGGCGGGACTGCTCGCTGAAGGCTTACGGTAAAGAGGAAAGCCGCCTTTGAGACCTCAGATAGGGCACAACCAACGGCTCAGGGTCACCTTCGCCAAGGGCCAGGAGATCAAGTATATCTCCCACCTGGACCTGATGCGCCTCTGGGAGCGGGCCATGCGGAGAGCTAGCATCCCACTGCTCTACTCCCAGGGCTACAATCCCCGGCCGAAGATCTCCATCGCCTTCCCCCTGGCGGTGGGCATCACTGGCGAGAGGGAGATCATGGATGTGACCCTGGAATCGCCGATGGCCCCTCTGGACTTTGCCACCAGCGTCAGGAGGCAACTCCCCGCTGGCGCTAGTCTACTGGAGGTGGAGGAGGTGTACCCAACTCTCCCTCCTCTGCAAACCCAGGTCCGCGCAGCCGAGTACCTGGCCACCGTCGACGACGGCGAGAGCGCCGAGCAGATCCAAACACGGATCGATTCCCTCCTGGGTAGCGAACAACTGCCCCGCCAACGTCGCGACAAACGCTACGACCTGCGTCCCCTGATCGAGGACCTGAGGCTGAAATCCAAGGGGGAGAGTCAGTGCATCCTCGGCATGACGCTGACAGCAGGCGAAGGCGGCACTGGGCGCCCCGATGAGGTGCTGGATGCGCTGGGGCTTGCGGAGCGGGTGAGGGCGATCACCCGTACGCGCCTGGTCTTCAGCCCGCCCGAAGAGGAGCCTCCGGGTCTAGTAGGCCTCGGAGCGTGCTAGCTTCCGAATAGAACGCGCTCCAGTTCCCTCAATCTCTCCACGCCTTTGACCTCGTAGGGAAACAACGGCACCTCGATGACCGTTTTCCCATCTTCGTAGTCGTCACGCAGCATCTGGATATACTTGCTCTGCATCTCCATCCGCTGCCGGTTGAAGTTGCTGTCGGGGTTCATGATCACGTTATTGACCAGAATGTAGCGAATGTCCAGCCCGAAGCGCTGGAACTCCTTGATCAGCCTTTTCGCCTGATAGACCCCCAGACCCTCGGGAATGGTGACCAGGATGAACTCGGTGTTGTTGGGGTCTCTGATGAAGTTGGTTACCTCCTCAGCCAGGGCCTTCCAGCTCTCGATGAGATCCAGGAAGGGCACCTTCTTCAGCTTGAAGGCATCCCTGGCCCGCATGTACACCTTTGGCGCCGTCTTCAGGTGGGCGATGAACTTGTACGGCAGTTCCAGGAGACGGAGGGTGTCACCTGCCGGCGCGGTATCCCACACGATCATCTCGTAAGAGCCATCCTTGACCCGCTCCAGGACGTAGTCCAGCAAGAACTCCTCCTGGATACCCGGGGCAAGGGCCACATAGTCGATAACCTCGTCGTACTCCATGTCTATCAGCGACGACGCGGCCTCGTAGATCTCTGGGCCGAACTTCTTCTTCCACCTCTTCATCACCTCGTCGGGGCCTATCTCCAGGGCATGGAGGTTCTCAACTCCCTTCACCGGCTTCTCGGTGGGACCCACCTCCATCTCAAAGATATCCGAAAGGGAAGGGGTGAGATCGCTGGAGACGATGAGGGTGCTCCGGCCCAGGCTGGCGTAGTGCAGGGCGGTGGTCGCGGAGCAGGTCGTCTTACCCACTCCTCCCTTGCCGCCGAACATGAGCACGCGCTTGCCGCTGTCATCCAATTCTGACAAGGGCACTGTCTGCCTCCACTCAGCAACTGCCCGGCTGAATGCCGCTTGGCATTGTAGCACATGTCGCGGGACCTAGCAGATACCTTGCATCCTGAAAGTCATGCGCCGCTACGTCTTGATGCGAGGCCGTCGCCATTTAAGTCGGTCGTGGAGGCTGTTGAGTGATGACAAGAGGTTCGCTGTGGGGGATCCGCAGACCTCGGGGAGAGAGAAGGTAAGGAATCCAAGAGCGCCAAGCGCCTTTGGCGGCACTTCACGCAGATCACACTGGTTGGGGAAGGCCACTCCGTGCCGATTCGTAGAGCGCCGATATGGTAGCCACGTTGCCACGGCTACTGGTCAGAGACACCGGCAACGCTGCTCCGTCCAGCACGGCTGCAGTCAAGGCATCCACCTCACATCGATAGACATCGACGTCCTGCACACGGAGCTCATCCTCTTCCGACCCACGGCGCAGGAGGATCTTGCTTTCACCGTTGAGGGTGTATGGTCGTGTGATGGTCAATGTCCCCTCGGTGCCGAAGACCTGAGCCTCGCTGCGCCATGGAGTGCGAAAGCCGCAGTCGAAGACTCCCAGCACACCGCTCCTGTAGCGCAGCAACCCTGCAAAGGTCTCGTCCACACCACTTTCGGAGAGCGTCTGCCAACCAAACACCTCCTCCGCCTCACCGGCCATCCAGCGGATGAAACTCACAGGGTAGCTGCCCACATCCCACAGCGCGCCGCCCCCCAACTCTGGCTTCCAGCGCACGTCATCTGGCCGATCGAGGAAGAAGGAGAGAACTCCGCGCACAAGGGTGACACGGCCCACCGCTCCCTCCTCGATCAGTTGACGACCCTTGCTCAGCAAGGCATGGTGGAGGTACATGACAGCCTCGATCACCACGACGCCGGCTGACTCAGCAGCGGCGATAATCTGGTCGCACTCGGTGACGCTGACCGCCAGTGGCTTTTCGCACAGGACGTGCTTGCCAGCTTCGGCCGCCCGAACCGTCCACTCCGCGTGAAGGCTATTGGGCAGTGAAATGTAGATGGCATCCACATCGGGATCGTCCAACAGCGACTGATAGCTACCGTGGACGCGG
>DATEXS010000449.1:0-6081 GCA_035256725.1 Anaerolineae bacterium | reverse complement strand
CATGGAGCAACGGTCCATTTGACCCTCTATTGGCAGGGCCTGCTGCCCATGAACACGGACTATGCGGTTTTCGTACATGTGGTAGACAGCGCGGGGACCATCTGGGCACAATGTGATAGTATGCCGATGGGCGGCGAGAAGCCCACCAGCACCTGGACTCCCGGCGAGATCATTGAAGACGAGTACCAGATGGCCATAGACGTGGAGGGCCCTCGGCAGGGGTACTCCGTGCAGCTTGGTCTCTACGACCCCGACACCGGGGGCAGATTGCCTCTCGCTGACGGTGGCACGGCTGTGACTATTCGCTGACCGGTGAACGTTGGTTGACCTGAAAATGTCCAGGTTGGATAGTGGCTTGAGAAGGATTGGGCCTCGCCAGATTAGCCTCATACTGGTTGTCCTGCTCACGGTTTTCGCCGCTGCGCCTCTGTTCCAGCCAGGGTTCTTCTGGGGCGCCCACGACGCACGCCACAGCGTCTACTTTCTTTATGAGTTCGATCGTTCCATCCAGGAGGGCATCCTCTATCCTCGTTGGTCGCCGGATATCACCTTCGGATACGGGTACCCCCTTTTCAACATCTACGGCCCCCTGTCCTTCTACCTGGGCGAGGTCTTTCATCTCCTGGGGTTGGACCTACTGTGGTCCATCAAGATGGTTTTGGCGGTCAGCTTCGTGTGCTCCGGACTCGCCATGTATCTGTTCGTGCGGCGGGTATTGGGTCCCTGGGCTGGCCTAGTTGCGGGGCTGGTATATGTCTATGTCCCCTATCATCTGGGCGATATCTATGTGAGGGGTGCATTTGCCGAATCGGTCGCTCTCGTATTCTTCCCGCTGATCCTGTGGTCCTTCTATGAGGCCGTGGATAATCCGCGTCTAGTGGCCCTGGTGGGTGCGGCCCTGTCCTACAGTGGATTGGTGTTCTCCCACAACGGGCTACTCTTGCTCTTTTCGCCCTTCCTGGGTGCTTACGTGGTTTTCCTGGTGCTGTCCCGAGCCTGGCAGGACTCAAAGGGTCGGGCTCTGAGAGAGCGGGGCCGGTGGACCGCCCTGGGGAGAGCCGCTGCGAGGCGCGGCTCGGTGCCTCTGGCTGCTCTGCTTCTTGGATTGGGACTGAGCGCCCTCTTCTGGCTGCCTATGGCCTTCGAGTTCAAGTACGTTAGACTGGATCAGTGGTTGGGTGGGTACTACGATTACCGGGACGACTTCGTCTACTTCTACCAGTTCTTCTCTCCCTCATGGGGGTATGGGCTGAGCCGGCCCGGACCCGATGATGATCTCTCTTTTCAGATCGGCGTCGTCCCAGTCGTGCTTTCGATACTGTCCCTGGCGGCTCTGGGGCGCCTGGGCGCGGGCTCCAGCAGGCGTTTGACGCTCTTCTTCCAGATTGCTCTGCTCGTGTTGGCCTTCTTTATGCTCTCCGCCTCCGCTCCTCTCTGGGAGGTGTTGCCGATCGTCATTTTCGCGCAGTTCCCGTGGCGGCTGCTGGCCTTGCTGATGCCTTGTGTGGCCTTCTTGGCGGGCGCGCTGGTGGCCTCGGATGAGGAAGCTCATGCAGGGCGTATGCCACAAGCGGCCACCTGGGGACTGACCATCCTGATCATCTTGGCCAGCTACACCTATCTGTCTCCACAGATCATCGAGCCGGCGGAGGGACCTGTCTCTTTGCCTGCCATGATGCGTTTCATGCAGAGCAGCAATCAGATGACCGGTTCGGTAGCCTGGACGCATGAGGTACCCAACTGGTCTGCATTCGCTGAGCACGTGATGATGAAAGGGGAGGCACCTGATCTGAGAGTGGATCTGGCCTCTCTGCCCAAGCCTCGGAGGCGTCTCGCCGTGGACCTTCAACAAGCCACGACCGTATCCCAGGAGTTGTGGGTTCATGCTGAGGAGGCGGGAAGGATCATCTTCAACATCTTCTACTACCCGGGCTGGCGCGCGTATCTCCTCGAGGGGCTGCATGGCCCCATGCGGGAGGAGCTGGAGGTCTTGCCTGATGGGGCTTTGGGTAGGGTTTCGGTGCCGGTGCCACCCGGAGAATACTATCTGCTGTTGCGGTTTGAGGATACTCCAGTGAGAGTCGTTGGCCAGTGGCTGTCCGTAGGAAGCCTGATGGTGACCTTCGGTCTCCTGGGCTGGCGCCTGTGGCGTGGCAGGAGAGAAAGGCGGTAGGGATCGGCATGCGCAGGCCGTCATGGACAGACGGGAGGAGAGCGTGGCGTTGGCTCCGCCGCCGGCTGGACAGCAATGCACTTCTGATCGTGGCGCTGAGCCTTTTCGCCTGGGCGCCGCTGGTTGGTCCCCCATACTTCCTCGATGCCCATGATGCCCCCCACTCCATCTTTTTCCTCAATCAGTTCGACCAAGCCATCAGAGACGGGGTCCTGTATCCGCGCTGGGGCGTGGATTTTGCGCTTGGCTATGGGTATCCGCTCTTCAACATCTACTCCACCCTGGCCTTCTATGTTGCGGAGGTCTTCGTGTTGTTGGGCGCCAGCTTGACCGCAGCGGTCAAGCTCACCTACATCGCGGGATTCATGATCTCGGGGCTCACCATGTACGCCTTCGCCAAAAGAGTGCTCAGCCCTCAGGCAGGCCTTGTGGCGGGGGCGATCTACATGTTTGCGCCGTACCGGCTGCTGGACATCTACGTACGATCCGCCTTTGCTGAGTTTTGCGCGTTCAGCTTCATGCCTCTCGTACTCTTGCTCTTCCACGGTCTGGCTCACCATCGGTCGTGGCGCCGATTTGGCCTGGCCGGCCTGGCCTACGCGGCGCTCTTCCTCACCCATGCCGCGACAGCACTTCTGTTCACCATCCTGCTCATTCCGTACGTGGCCTTCCTCGCACTCGGGGAGGTTCGGCGCGGGTGGTCATCTGTCGTGCGGCTAGTTGGGATCTATGTGGGGGCTGCCGCCTTCGCTGTGGCTCTGGCGGCGATCTTCCTGCTGCCCATGATCGCGGAAAAGGGATACATCGTAGAGGGGCAGTGGACCCAGGGCAGCTTCGAGTACGCAAAGCACTTCGTGTACCCATCGCAGCTCTTCTCTTCCTTCTGGGGCTATGGGTACGCCGGCGAAGGGCTTGCGGACGAGATGTCGTTGCAGCTCGGCTTGGCGGCGGTGACACTGGCTCTGATTGGAGCGATCTATAGCCTGGGTCGGCTAGTTGCCGGGTGGCCCCATGTCGCTTTCTTCCTGGCGGCAACCCTGGTGGTGGTCGGAGCTATGATGCCAGCTGCGCAACCTCTGTGGGGGGCTTTGCCTCTGGCCGGCTTCGTCCAGTTCCCGTGGAGGCTTCTCGGTCTGGTCGCGTTGACCATATCCGTCCTGAGTGGGGCCGCGGTGCAGGGGCTAGCGGAGGGGGGTTCCTCCGGTGCGCAGGGTCTGGATGCCCGCGTCGCTGTCCTGGCGCTGATCGTTGTTCTGGCCAGCTATGGCTACACTCTGCCTCAATACACAGCGCCCTCTGCGCGGTCGGAGCAGTCTGTGGCCATCATCGACTTCGAGACCTTTTATCCGCCTGACAGGGTAGGGATGACGGCCTGGGCTGAGGAGCAGCCGCAGGATAGCCCGCTCGTGGAACAATACCTGTCTGGGGAGCCGCTGATCAAGGCCGCGGGCCTTGCAGAGGGCATGCAAGTGCAGATGATCAAGCACTCGGCATCCCGAGAGGAGGTGGAGGTCACTTCGCCCAGGGGTGGGGAGTTACGCTTCTATACGTACTACTTCCCAGGTTGGCGTGGTTACGTGGACGGGAGGGAGGTGGAGATCTACCCCGGGGGCCGTCACGGCCTGATCACCCTCCAGGTGCCGCCGGGTGAGCATCGGGTCTCCATCCGCTTTGGGGACACGCCTGTACGCACGGCGGGCAAGCTGGTGACAGTCGCGAGCCTGGTGCTGGCCGCAGTGATTCTAGCCTGGCCGTGGGCGAGGCCAGCAAGGTCGACATAATCGAAACGACACCGGAAGCTCCTTTACATAATGGACGCCACTGACACTCGTCGAGGTCGTGAGGCTTCAGTGCCGGGGGTAGTGCAGGGTTAGATGATCTCTATCTCGTAGTCGGCGACCTGGGCGTCGAGGCGGCTGCTGCCGATCATCTGGACTACTTTCTCCAGGACAGCATGGGCGCGGGCAGGGTCGTTGGAGACGCAGGCGATACCTATGACGGCACACTGCCAGACGTCATTAGCATCGACCTCAGCGATGGACACGTTGAAGTGGTTTCGAACCCTGGCGATCACCGACTTTACCACTTGGCGCTTGTCCTTTAGGGAGTTGCTGTGCGGGATGTCGAGGGTGAGGGTGCAGAGGCCGACTAGCATATCGTTTACCAAATGAAGGTTACCGGTATGTGGCAGTTGCCTGCCACATACCGGACAAGCTCACGGCAGGAAGTTCTGCAGCTTCTACATAGTGAACCAGGCCTGGCCTGGGTCCTCGCAGCGCTGCAAGGCGATCTGGCAGCCTAGCTGAACCGCACTCTAAACAGGCCTTTGAGATCGCCCCAGGCGGTCTGGGCAATGTTCACCCGGCTGTCTGGGTCATCCACCCAGGCGACCGGTACCTCGCAGATCTGATAGCCCTTCTGCTCCGCACGCAGCAGCAGCTCCGTGTCGAAGAACCAGCCCTGGTCTTTGACCATGGGTACAAGGTCTTGCACTGCTTGGCGGGTCAGAGCCTTGAACCCACACTGGGCGTCTGAGAACGTGTTCCTGAACAGCAGCTTGATGAGCAGGTTGTAGCATCGGGAGATGATCTCTCGCTTGAGCTGGCGCTCCACCTTTGCTCCGCCCTTCAGTCGTGAGCCGATGGCCAGGTGGTAGCCTTCTTTGGCTAGACCATCGATGAGGGCGGGAAAAGCCCCCAAATCTGTGGAGAGGTCCACGTCCATGTAGCTGACAATGTCGGCCTCGGAATCTAGCCACGCCCGACGGAGTGCGCGGCCGCGTCCCTTCTGGTCCAGGTGCAGATAGGTCACTTGCGGATTCTCGGAGGCGAGCCTTCTGGCGATGTCCTGCGTACTGTCCACAGAGGCATTGTCGGCGATGACGATACGCCAGCGGTGAGGGCACTTCTGGGCCAGGAAAGAGCGCAGGGTGTTTACGCTGGCTTCCAGATCTCTTTCCTCGTTGTAGACAGGGATAACGATGTCGACGGTTATGTCATCTGCCTTCACTGACATCCCTTGCCCTTAATCTGCATTATAGCACATGAGAGGTATGCCCGCAGGAGGGCGAGGAGCGACTCGGCAGGACCTTGGTCGGCCTCTCTCCCAGCTCTTGCAGGCCCGTGGGGCCATTCTGTATAATCAATAGTGAGCAGAAGCCACTTTCGCGAATCGGAACAGGGGTTAGAGCAGGGGTGTTTGGGCGAGGTAAGGACATCGAGCACAGCTTGACCAAGACGCGTCGTTCGTTCTTCGGCCGCATAGGGGAACTGTTCTCTCAGGGCGAGTTGGACGAGGGCGTCTGGGAGGAGCTGGAGAACCTGCTCATTCAGGCAGATGTAGGCGTCGGCCAAACAGTGGACCTGGTGCAGGCCGTACGCAGCGAGGCCATTGCTCGGGGGTATAGTTCACCGAGCCAGGTGGAAGACGCCTTGCGGAGGAAACTGCTGACGGTCCTGGGCCCCGGTCACGAGTTGTCATACTCTGCCGACGGGTTGTGGGTAGTCCTGGTGGTGGGGGTCAATGGGTCAGGGAAGACGACCAGCATCGCCAAGCTCGCCAACTATCATCAGCGACGGGGCCGAAAGGTGCTTTTGGCGGCGGCGGACACATTCCGGGCGGCAGCCGCGGATCAGTTGAAGGTATGGGGAAAAAGGCTGGGCACCGACGTAGTGGCGCATCAGCCTGGTTCCGACCCTGGTGCGGTGGTCTTCGACGCCATACAGGCCGGACAGGCCAGAGGCGTTGACACGCTGATCGTGGACACAGCGGGACGTTTGCACACGCAATACAATCTTATGCAGGAGCTGAGGAAGATTCACCGCGTGGTCAAGAAGCAGATGGCGGAAGCGCCCCAGGAGACCTTGCTGGTGCTCGATGCCAGCACGGGACAGAATGCATTGTCCCAG
>DATEXS010000448.1:0-9330 GCA_035256725.1 Anaerolineae bacterium | reverse complement strand
AGTAGCGCTGGAAGTTGCCCTCGCGTATGACCACGAATCCAGCAATGCCGCCGTCTGATTCGTTTGCACCCTCGACGATCAACCTGGCCCGGTGTTGCCCGTATTGGAGGCCCTGCGCCAGGATGACGGTTCGTTCGTCGGAAGACGTCACCGCTGGATCGGCTGCGGGCTGGCCGTCGATGATCACCTCTTTGAGCATCGTGGCCGGGCGGAGCAAGACGTCCAGCCGGGTTCCCTTGAAGGGCAGCGAAACCTCGCCCGCCTCTCCCGTCAGGGTCATTACCCCGCTGTCGCGTCTCCAGGGCCCCTCATACTCCGCGGCCCAGGTGTCCCCAGGGTACTTTCCAATGTAGGCCGCAGACGCCTCGTCAGTCAGTTGCTGCACCCGCTGGTAGGTGAGGCGGGGTTCAGACGCCTCGGTGACCAGGGCGAAACACTGGATCGGGTCATCCTCTGCAGCCACAGGCTGGAAGTGCTGTAGGGCCAGCACCCCCATCCACGGCCACTCGCTGCGGGCCCGCTCGATGGCCTCCACTGTACGTCGGGCCTGGACCTCCTCGCTATCGCTGGTCCAGGGCGCGGGCTGCCCCGTCCACGACGATGGCAGCGCGCACCACCCAAACTCCACCGCCCAGACCGCCTTGTCCGCGTCGCCGTGGCGCAACATGACCTCTCGGGCCAGGATGGGACGGGAGAAGTTGGTCTCCCCAGGTGACAGGCGCCTGTCCGACGGCTCGTACCACATCCCGTAGGGCTTGACGGCCAGGATGTCGAAGTATTCCCTGGCTCCCGCCTGGTACATCTCCTCCAGGAAGAGCAGGTCACTCATGTAGCGACCTCCCTCCTCCACGTTGGGCGCCAGGCCTGCGGTGAGGACAATGGCCTCGGGATCGACCCCCTTGACCGCCTGGTAGCCCAGCTGCAGGAGATGGGCATATCCCCGCGGATCGACGTACCGCTCGCCCCAGTGCGGATACAGGTTCGGCTCATCCCAGATCTGGTAGTAGTCGATCCGGTCAGCGTAGCGAGAGGTGAAGGCTCGCACGAACTTCGCGTAGTCTGCAAAGTCCTGCGGCGGTGCCTGCGGTGTGTCAGCATCCATAGACGCTCTGGCCCATTGAGGAGAGGACTCTAGCACGGCGATCAGCGACAATTCGTGCTCCAGGGCCGTCTCCACCAGGTGGTCCCAGCGCGACCAGTCGTACTCTCCAGGTTGAGGTTCTATCTCCGCCCAGGGGAAGCGTTGCCTCACCCAGCGAAAGCCACCGTCCTGGACCATCGCCAGCGCTCGGTCGAGCTGTTCCTCATCGTACTGCTCCAGGGAGACGTTGACGCCCAGGGGGTACACCGCTGCCTGGGGGATGTCCGGCGGGGGGCCGTACCAGACGCCGGCGTTGTCGAAAGCATGGTTGGTTATGAGCTGCCACCCAAGAGCGCCCAGCACGCCCAGGCAGAGTACGTAGAGGAGCGCTCCCAAGGCGATTCGTGCCCCCTCTCTGCCTCCGAAGACAAATCTGACCCTCATGCCGCGGTCGTCTCTCCAGCGCACTCCTTCACCCCAGAGCTACCCGTTCCCCAGCAAACGTGGCGCTGGACTTCGAGTCCAGCGCCACGCACAGACCGCATCTGCCACCAAGAAACCTATCTTGCCCAGTGTGGGTCGCTGGTTCCGCCATCCGCAGTAAGCTGCCTCAAGGCACCGCTAGTCAGGCTCAGTAAGTAGAGATTCCCGTCCCGCACCAGCACCAGTTCATCTCCCCAGGGTGACCAGGCCACCTCAGGCGTCTCCAAACCCTCTTCAGAATGCAGGGGGAACAGCTTCGCCTCGTTGCTCCCGTCTCTATCCACGAGGTGCAGATCATACCTGCTGGCCTGGGAATCCAGGGGGTCCTGAGCCATACAGTAGGCAAGGCGACTGTTCTGCTCGTCCGAGGCCATGGTCTCCGCGGGTGACCAGGCGGGCGAAGCCCACATGCCCGCCCCCTCCACCAGGGGGATCTTGAGCTGCCCGTCGATGCTGAGAACCCATACGTCGAACATCGGACTCTCGGCAGCGACCTCGGTCTCCCGGGCCGAGGTGGCATGGGCGGTGCAGGCCAGGAAGCGGCCATCCGGCGACCAGGATATGGACGGCACCCATACCCAGTCCGCATAGGTCATGTACGCGGGAAAACTCAGTAGGGTCTGTGTCTCGCCGGTGGACAGATCGAGTAGACCCACCTCATCCGCGTCGCCGTAGGCGAAGAGACGTCCGTCAGGAGACCAGGAGATCTCGCTGCCCCACCAGCCGTAGATGCCGCCGGCGGACTCCGGCAGGATTTGGGCCTTATCACGCCCGTCGGCGGAAGCGATCCACAGATCGTTCCTGGCCCTCCACCCCGGACGCCCACCGATGCGCTCGGCGGTGGAATAGGCAACGCGGGTGCCATCGGGTGACCACTGCGCAGTCCTTACCCCCTCGATTCCCAGGGCCGTTGGTTCGTCCCCGACCACCACCGTTCCCACCACCCAGAGGCTGTTGAGGCTGCTTCCCTCCTCCTCGGACTCGCTCTTTCGGGTGTACAGAAGCTGGGTGCCGTCGGGCGACAGGGCCAGGACCCGCAGATCCAGATCGCCCGTGAAGGTGAGCGGGCGCTTCCCCCCGCTCCCACCTCTCATCATCCAGGCATTGCCGTTCGAGGCATAGGCGATGGTCCCACTGACGGGCACTGAGGGCAGGGTCCCACTGACTCCGATGACCACAATCTCGTCCACCGGCTCCGTAGTCACCCTGCGCGCACTGGGAATGCGGTTCACCTCCAGGTCATTCTCGAAGGTGACCAGGTAGGTGATTTCCTCCTCACCGTTTACACCCAGTTGCATCAGGCGGGTCTCGCCCTCCTCAAGCGCCTCGTCCCTCATGACCTGCCTGGTGAAGGGGAGGACCTTCGTTTCTACCTCGGCCTCCTCCCGTACCCGGGTGACGATGATGGTCATGCCATCGGTGATCGGCTCCCACAACGGAGGCTGTGTGCGGTCCAGCGCACCGAGCGTGACGCCCTCAGACTCCAGCGCCTCCCGGACAGTCTCCTCCTGGGTCTCCAGAATGCGTCGGGAACCGTCTACTTCGACCGCGATGCGCCTTGCGCCTGCGCACCCAGCTACAAAGAGGAACAGCACCACCAGCGTCGCAGACAGCAACCATACCCATGGCTTGTAGGTCGCCTTCCGGAGCAGTCTCATCTTCTCCCCTCCATGGCCAGCGCCGTACTATGCTACCACAAAGCACCGATGTCTGCAACACCTCCAGGACCGTCTGCTAGAAGCGCGCTCCACTTGCCTGGTACAGTTACACTGCCCTGGCCCCGGCAAGGCGCTCTCCGGCACCCCGCTGCAGCCCGCCAACCCAGGTACTGCGTGCCCGAGATGTAGGGCAAACTGACGATCTCCCCTACCGATGCTGGATGCCCTGTCTGTTCGGCGGGAGCAACCATCAGCGACGAGCCTTGTTTGCCTGCCTAGAGCGGATCTGCTCTCCCCTTCTCGGCGCTGTCCTTCCATGCTATTGGCCGGCAAGTCCACCTATGCTACAATCACTTCGTATTTGCCCGCAGGCGGCAACGTGTCCGCATCACTGGGGCAGAAGGGAGCTATCGATGAGCAAGCGCAAGTGGGTCTGGTTCGGCGTGGGTCTGGGCGCCTTGGTTTGCCTGGTGGTACCCCTGGGCTGTTTGGGCATGTCCGCCCTTTCCTTCTCGTCAGGTGCAGACTCGGGGAGGATGTGGGAAGACGCGGTCGCGGTGGTCAGAATTGAGGGGGTTATCGTCTCCGGCCGAGAGCCCGATCTATTCATCTCCAATTCCGGTAACGCCTATTCGGAGTCCATCATCCGGCTCCTGGAGCGCGCTGGAACTGACCCCTCGGTCAAGGCCATTGTACTGCGCGTGAATAGCCCCGGCGGAGGCATCGTGGCCAGCGACGAGATCTACCAGGCCCTGCTAGAGGTCGAGAAGCCCGTGGTCGTCTCCATGGGCGAAATGGCCGCCTCAGGGGGCTACTACGTCTCCTGCGCGGCTGACGAGCTTCTGGCCAATCCGGTCACCCTGACCGGCAGCATTGGCGTCATCTCCACCGTTCCGAACTTCGAGGAATTGCTGGATAAGGTGGGCATAGAGATGCTGGTGTTCAAGAGCGGGCCCATGAAGGACGAACTGAGCCCCTATCGCCAGCCGACGGAGGAGGAGATCGCCCATTGGCAGAAGATCACCGACGAGGCCTACGAGACGTTCCTGGCCGTAGTGGCCAAACAGAGGGAATTGGACCTGGACAAAGCCAGGGAGATTGCCGACGGTCGCGTTTACACCGGCCAGCAGGCCCTGGAACTGGGCTTGGTGGACAGACTGGGGAACTTCTCTGACGCCGTTGAGCTGGCAGCGGAGTTGGGCGGCATCGAGGGAGAGCCCAGACTGATCGAGTATCAGCGTACCCCCAGCCTCATGGAGATGTTGCTCGGCGGCTTGAGACCCTTCCCCGCATCGCTGACCATCGACGATCTTTTGGGCATAGAGCGGCGCTTCACCGTCCAGTACCTCTACGCCGTCCCCTAAAGGCGTCCCAGACACAATGACGGGCCGCTCCCATACACGAGGTTCGACCGCGGCCCGCCGGTTCCAGAGGCGCCGCCCCCCAGCGGATGTCAGGGCCTAAGAGCAGGCGGAATCGTCCAGCACGGTAACCGTCCCGCCCTGGTAGTTGCTGACATAGATCCTATTTCCCCACAACGCGATGCCCTGACCGCCCTCCGCCGCGCCCTGGCCGCCTACCGGCACTGAGCCCACGATCTGCATTGTGGGCCCGCGGATGACATAGAGAAGATTGGCCTCGGCGGCGACCACGTAGACACGGCCTTTGGAGGGATTGACGGCGATCCCATACGGCCGGTGGTTGGGGATGTGAACGTCGTCCTCAACCGAGTTGCCGTTGGCGTCGATCTTGATCACGTCGCCCCCGTCCCTATCTGTGACAAAGGCCCGGTTGCTCGTCGGGTTGACGGCGACCGCGAAGTACCCGGTCTTGTTATCCCCGATTCCGATACGGGCGCCGGCAGGGGGAACCCGATAGATGGGCCCGGCTCCGTTCGTAGGGACGAAGACGTGATCACCCAAGGCGGCCAGCAGACACGGCTGGTTGTAGGTGTCAATAAGGCTCTGGTAGGTATGCGTGGCGACGTCGATCCTGCCCACGCGGTCCGATCCGAAGTTGGCCACGTACACGTACTGGCCTGCCGCGGCCAGGCCAAATGGCTGGGCGCCAGTGGCGATGATGATGGGGCTGGCAGCGCCGGTGGGGTCAATGGCTGATACCGTGCCAGCGGTCTTGTTGGCCACGTACACCTTCCCAGAACCGGTATGATAGACGACGCCATTGGCCTGCTGAATCCCTGAGACGCCGGTGTCCAGAGAATCCACGATCGTGTTGTTCTCCGTGTTGATCACCCTCACCACCGGCGCATTATGGATACCTACGTAGAGTCTGTTTCCGTGGACGGCGAGACCCTTAGGTTGGCCGTTCACGATGATGGTAGCGATGTTGGCGGGCAGACAGGGACCACTGGGCACGGTGGACGTGGGGGTAGGCGGCAACGGTGTGGGCGTAGGCGGCACTGGCGTATGCGTCGGCGGCGGCGGTGGTGTGGTAGCAGTAGGCGAGGGAGCGCCGGGCTGAGTGGTCTCCGGAGTGGGCTGCGGTACTGGCTGGGTGGGTTGTGGCGTTGGCTGCGTGGGTTCAGTTGCGGACGGCGTTGACTCCGGCGGTTGCTGTCCTCCCACTACGAAGACTGTAAGCAGTGACGACTCCCCAACCTTGCCCGCGGCGTTGTAGGCCTTGACGACCAGGCGAAACGACCCCTGCGCCACCGGTTTCCACCTCAACACCACGGAGAAGGAGGGCTGTCCCTCAGGAACCGGGCTGGTCTCCGAAACCTGCAGGGAGCCGTCCACCCAGAGCTCCGCCCTGGTGACCCCCGTGGAGTCGGTCGCGCTGGCGTGGACAGGCACAATCTCGCCCAGGCTCACCTGGGTATTATCCGGAGGCCGGGCTATGACCACGCTGGGCACTTCTGCGCCACCCACGAGACCGCCCAGATCACACGCGAGCATTCCCCCGGCCACCAGCAGCAAGGCTAAGAGTAGCAGACTTCTATGCCCACGAATCTCCATTTCGACCCTCCTCGTTCTACCTGCGGTCCAGCGCGGAGTACATCGGGCCCCTTTGCACTGAGTATTCGGGAAGCGTCTGCTCCCTCAGCCCCATTCGCTTCCTACTTGCACAGGCTCTGATCCTCAGCTCTGCCCGGTCATCCACCCGTGTAGCTGATCACCAGCCTGACTGCTCCACCGCCAGTGTTGAACCCCAGAGCATCCTCTCGACCGTCAGTGTTGGCAGCCTGGGCGAGCTCCAGACGCAACTGGTAGTCCCAGCCGTTTTGGAACGCCCGCCTTGGCCGAAGTCAGCGTATCACCCAGATAGCCACCGACTAACAGTCTGCGCACTGTCGTGACTCCGACCTCATCCTGACGTTGGTCTCACCCTCACGCTTACATCGACGTGCGATACGTTGTTTGTCTCGTTGGGCTCAGCATAGGCGTCCTGGGAGTCAGCTTTGGCCTCGCCCACATAGTCCCCGAACAGGTCATAGGTGTACGTCATCTCCAGCACCACGTCATCACTGGGCGCCAGATTGGCCACGGCCTCACTCTGGATGGGGCCCTCGCCAGTGCCAGGATCCCAGGACCAGTGGAAGTCCTGAGCTGGTGATCCTCCTACATTCATGATGGTCACGCCGACCACGATCTCCTCACCCTGCTCCGGATTCAGGTTGCTCAGCGTAAGGTTGGTGATGGCCAGGTCAACGGCACCTGCCACCCCCACGTTGACATCCTCGTAGGCAAAGTTGTTGGTCTCGTCGGGCTCATCGTACGCGTCCAGAGAATCTGCCCAGACGTGGGCCGAGTACTGGCCCGATTGTTGGTAGGTGAACCTTATCTCCGAGACCACATCGTCGCCAGGGACCAGCGAGCCCAGGGCCTCGCTCTGGATAGGTTCCTGACCCGTTCCAGGGTCCCAGCCCCAGTGGAAGTTCTCCGCCGCTGCACTGCCGCGGTTGAAGATGGTGACGCCCACCACGATCTCTTCACCGGGTGCCGGATTGACATTGCTGAGCGTCAGGTTGGTGAGCTCCAGGTCCACAGGCGCACCCACAACAGCGGGTGGCACCTCCGGTGTCGGTTGCGCAGACGGCGTGGTAGGTTGGGCTGCCTCTCCTGGCGTCTCGACCGGTGCCTCCGGCGCCTCGGGCAGCGGCTCATTTATCTCCGAGGCACTGGCCACCACCTCGATGGCCACAACCGCGGGCTGGGAGGACTGGCCGTCATCGTCCACGGCCGTGACCCCCACGTTGACCACACCAACTTGCTGCGCTGACCATTGCTGGACGGCCACGTACATCTGTCCAGAGGCCGGCGCGGTTGCCACGACCTGCCCGCCGCTCCACAGCTCCACTCGAGCCAGGCCCCGGTCATCGCGGGAAACGGAGTGAATGGGCACTACGGCGCCCACCTCGACCTGCCTCCCGGTTGGGGGAAAGGTGATCTCCACAGTGGGGGCAGCCCCCGCCCCCATCTGGCAGGCCAGAGTGCCCGTCAGGAGAAACAAGGCCACCAATGGCGCCGCCACTCTGCCTCTCGTCCTCAACATCTTCCGCATTCCTCCCACCTCAACAGATGGCCCACGGCCATGAATTGGCGGCATTATAGCACCGTGGACCGTCGAACGGCAACGGCGTAGGTGTGTCCGCCTGGAAAATCACAGCGTCGCGTGTGGGTGCTCAAGCCCCTGCTGCAATTCGTAGAGCTTGTTGAGGGCCTCCAGCGGGGTCATCGCCGAGAGGTCCAGCTCCTTCAATTGCTCCAGCACGGGATGCGCTCCCACACCGAACAGCGGCAACTGCTGTGCGCTGGAGAGCCTCGACCAGCCCCCCGGAACCCGAGCGGCGGTGGTCTCCAGCTCCTCCAGTATCTCCTCGGCCCTCCTGATCACCGCCCTGGGCAGGCCGGCTAGCTGCGCCACGTGTATGCCGTAGCTTCGATCAGCGCCGCCGGGCACGATCTGTCGCAAGAAGACCACCTTGTCCCCTTCTTCCGCCACGGCCACGTTGTAGTTGCGCACTCGGGGCAGGACCTCGGCAAGTTCTGTCAACTCGTGGTAGTGGGTGGCAAAGAGGGTCTTGGCGCGCAGCCGCGGATGATTGTGGATGTACTCCACCACCGCCCAGGCGATGGAGATGCCGTCGTAGGTGCTGGTGCCCCGACCAATCTCGTCCAGAATCAGCAGACTCCTGTCCGTCGCGTGGTGGAGGATGTTGGCCGTCTCCACCATCTCCACCATGAAGGTGCTCTGCCCCGCGCTGATCTCGTCCTGCGCCCCGATACGGGTGAAGATGCGGTCCACCACGCCTATGGTGGCCTCGTCGGCCGGCACGAAGGAACCCATCTGCGCCATCAGCACGATCAGCGCCACCTGACGAAGATAGGTGGATTTGCCCGACATGTTCGGCCCTGTGAGCACTACGATCTGCCCTGCTCCAGGGGAGAGACGGAGGTCATTGGGCACAAAAGCTTCCTCTCGCCGGGTCAGTTCCACGACGGGATGGCGGCCGCCGACGATATCGATGGCCTCACCTTCGGCGAGAGTGGGCCGGACGTACCTGTTATTGGCCGCCACCTGGGCCAGAGCCAGGTAGACATCCACCTGAGCCAGCGCGCGGGCCGTGGCCAGGATATTAGGTGCCTCCCCTGCCACCTGCTGGCAGACCTGGCGGAAGATGGTCGCTTCCAGCTCCGCTGTGCGCTCGTCCGCGTTCAGGATCAGGGTCTCGTACTCCTTCAGTTCAGGAGTGAAGTATCTTTCGCTGTTCACCAGAGTCTGCTTGCGGACATACTCCTCGGGAACCTTTTCCAGGTGGGGCTTGGTCACCTCCAGGTAGTAGCCAAAGACCTTGTTGTATCCCACCTTGAGGGACTTGATCCCCGTACGCTCTCGCTCGCGGCCTTCCAGCCCCGCCACCCACTGCTTGGCCTCCCGGACCGAGGCAGCGATGGAGTCCAGCTCCGCCGAAAAGCCCGGGGCGATGACGCCGCCGCTGCCAAACGTGGCAGGAGCCTCATCGTCGATGGCCTGCTCGATCAGGTCCGCCACCTCTGGGCAGGGATCCAGCTCAGCAAGGAGATCTGACCAGACTGGCTCCCCCTCGCCCAGCCTGTCCAGCACATTCCGAATCTCCGGCACCAACCG
>DATEXS010000447.1:0-2934 GCA_035256725.1 Anaerolineae bacterium | reverse complement strand
CTGCTCGGACAGCGCAGTCGGCCCTGAGGCTGATCAACTCCTTGAGCATTCAGTCGCACCGGGCGGAGATAACCCTGCTGGAGGCCGCTCGCGCCAGGGCTGCCGCCGACGGCAGGAAGCGGGTGAACCAAGAGGACGTCGCCGTGGTGGCGCCGCTGGCCCTGCGGCAGCGCAGAAGCGACTTCATGGAGCGATTCATGACAGAGAGTCGCCAGGAAGACGACAAAATCGCCAGTGGGATCAAAGAAGTCCTGGGCATCGAGAAGAACTGAATGCGCCTGGGCATCAACGGATTCTTCTGGAGCCGGGAGACCACGGGCAGCGGCCAGTATACCCGCCAGCTGGTAACTGGTCTCCTGAAGCGCTCAGACGTGCCGCGATGCCTGCTGATCAGGCCGCTGCCCGATCGGTCCGACCCCTACACGGCGGCCCATAGCCGGAAGATAGAGGAGCGCTTCCTCGGACCGCCTGTGTCCTTAGGCGGTGACCTATCCAAGGTGTGGTTCGAGCAAGTATCCTTTCCTCGAGTCTGCCTGTCAGAAGACCTGGAGGTGGCACATGTGCCCTACTTCGCCCCTCCTCTTTTCGTTTCGGACAGGACCGTGGTCACCATACACGACCTCATCCCCCTCATCGAGCCGGCTTATCGCGGCTCGGCGCTGGTGCGTCTTTACACTCATCTGGTGGCCGCCGGTGCCAGACGAGCCGCCGCCATCGTCACTGATTCACAAGCTTCCCAGAAAGACGTCCTGCGGCTCCTTGGAGTGTCGCCGGAGGTGGTACACGTCATTTACCTGGCCGTGGGGAGTACGTACCAGCCGGTGACCGATGAGCGTGAACTAGACCGGGTACGAGCCAAACACGGTCTGCCGGAAACGTACATCCTGTACCTGGGCGGCTTCGATCGGCGCAAGAACCTGGCCACCCTCCTTGCCGCCTACGCCTCCCTGGATGGACAGTCCATGGCGGGGGCGCCGTTGGTGATCGCTGGGCGCTTGCCGGCAGGCAACTCCCAGTTCTTCCCAGACCCTCGGGCCATGGTCGAGAATGGAGGCCTGGAGGGCAGAGTGATCTTCATCGGCTGGGTGACTGAAGAAGACAAGCCGGCGCTGTATAGCGGCGCCACTCTCTTCCTCTTCCCTTCCCTCTATGAGGGCTTTGGACTCCCTGTTCTGGAAGCCATGTCGTGCGGGACAGCGGTTGTGGCCTCTAACGCTGCGTCTTTGCCAGAGATAGCGGGGGATGCTGCCGTTCTCGTCGATCCGCAAGAACCGGAGGCCCTGGCCACGGCGATAGCCGACCTACTCAAAGACGTCTCGAGAAGGAAGGAACTGGCCAGGAGAGGAAGGGAGCGAGCCCAACTCTTCTCCTGGAACAACACAGTCGCCCAGA
The DNA here is from genome assembly GCA_035256725.1 of Anaerolineae bacterium. Lineage (GTDB taxonomy): Bacteria > Chloroflexota > Anaerolineae > UBA7937 > B3-Chlor > JAUVXJ01. The sequence continues at coordinate 1,542 of DATEXS010000447.1, read as the reverse complement.
CCGTCGCGGTGTACGAGTCCGTAGCGGCGCAGCACCGACCCCGCACCAGGAACACATGAAGGTCCTGATGGTCTCCAAGGCCTGTGTTACGGGTATCTACCAGAAGAAGTTGGAGGAGCTGGCCACCTTCCCGGATCTCGATCTCACCGTCATCGTGCCTCCCTACTGGAAAGAGAAAGGGCGCCGGCTTGAGCTGGAGCGGAGCCATACCGAGGGCTACCGGCTGGAGGTGGAGGACATGGCCCTGAACGGGCACTTCCATCTCCACTTCTACCCGAAACTGGGCGCCCAGGTGCGGCTTGTCCAGCCCGACATCCTGCACATAGACGAGGAACCCTATAATCTGGCTACCTTCCACGCCACGCGGCTGGCTCTGGAGGTGGGTGCCAAACCCCTCTTTTTCACCTGGCAGAACCTCCTACGCCGCTACCCCTTTCCCTTCGGTTGGATGGAACGGTACAACTACGGCCACGCGGCCCACGCCATCGCCGGCAATCGAGACGGGGTCGGCGTGCTGCGCGCCACAGGATATCAGGGGCCGGTGACGGTGATACCCCAGTTCGGGGTGGACCCCGACGTGTTCAGGCCCGAAGGGGGACGGGAGGCTGTACATCCGGCGAGTTTCCGAATCGGCTACGTGGGCAGATTGGTGGAGGAGAAGGGGGTGGATCTCCTGCTCGAGGCGGTTGCCGCCCTGGAGGGAGATTGGTGCCTGTCCATCCTGGGGGACGGGCCCTTCAAACCCCATCTGGTGGAGCTAGCTCGTGAGCTGGACCTGCGGGAGCGAGTCACCTTTCAGCAGCCATTGCCCTCGTCCGAGATGCCTGCCTACTACGGGCAGCTGGATGTGCTGGTTCTGCCCTCCCGAACGGCCCGGAACTGGAAGGAGCAGTTCGGCCGGGTGCTCATCGAAGCCATGGCCTCCGGAACGCCCGTCGTAGGCTCCAGCTGCGGGGAGATCCCCAACGTCGTCGGCGAGGCCGGGCTGCTCTTCCCCGAGAATGATGTACCGTCCCTCGCGGCGCATCTGGATCAGTTGATCAGAGATCGGAAGCTTGGCGAGTCATTGGCCCGTAGGGGACGAGACCGAGTCCTCCAACACTATACGCAGCGCAAGATCGCGGAGGATACGCACAGGGTCTATCTCCAGGTCATGGGCCGCCATGGTGAGTGAGCCCGTTTGTTGCCCGTCGAAGTTGCTTCTGCCGCCCTTGCTACCTCCAAATCATATGCATATAATTGGCGCATAGCATGCACATTGGCCTAAACGCCCACCTGCTGTCTTGGTCCAGCAGCTACCGCGCCGCCGGGATCAACTGGTACATCTACAACCTGCTGCAGCATCTTCCGAAAGCAGCCCGGCATCACAGCTTCACTGCTTTCCTTGGTGACAAGGAAGCAGCTCAGGCCTTTTCTGGACTTCGGACCGAGGTATCGGCCCTGCCCACCGTGAGGCCTGCCGTCAGGATACTATGGGAACAGCTGGTCCAGCCCGTGCACCTGCTGCGCCGCAGCATCGATCTGCTGCACTCCCTGGCCTTC
>DATEXS010000446.1:0-12680 GCA_035256725.1 Anaerolineae bacterium | reverse complement strand
AGCCACCAGGCCCGCCTCTGTCAGGGCACACGCTTTTTGCAGCCACTCGACCTCCGCCGCGCCTTTCACACATCGCAGCTCATCCATGAGCGAAGTACTGTCCACGAAGACGACACCTTCGTTTGCCCGGGTCAGATAGGAGAAGGTGTTGACATCAACAAAGTCCAGCTCCAGCCCTATGGTCCCTCTGGATAGACCGCGGTCACGCAGGACTGCGGCGACTAACCCGCAAATCCCTGCCCGATCATACTGCTCGGGAAGCGGTTCGCCGGATTCACTTGGCGCTTCGCCCGGCAGCCCGGCAGACTCGGCGCTCGTCCTCTCCAGAGCCTCCAGGCCGTACCGCTCCGCCCAGACCGGGTAGCCCCGGACGTCTTTGATGCCGGCGGCCTTTCGCGCTCCCTCGACGTCCATCTGGGGCACGATGATGGCGGGCTCCACGTTCTCGCTATAAGGCAGCAGGGCCAAGGCGATGGGAGCATGGCGATACAGCTCAAACAGCATACTCCGGTAACCGGTAGCGTAGAAGAAGTCCTCAGGTGTACACAGCAGTAGTGCGTCGAGCCCTGACCTGGACATCAGGTGGCGCGCTCGTTCGACGTCGATGTAGCCAGTCAATCCTCCCTCCCAGCTATCCACAGAGCCCAGGGCTGTTGCTAGGCACAGACCACACGCTCGTACTGCTCCATAACTCGAGCGGTAATTGGCCCTGGGCTCCCTCCCCGCATCGCCCTTCCGTCGATGCTCTCCACCGGCACAATTCCGCCGCCCGTCGAAGTGACAAAAGACTCGTCGGCCGCGTAGGCGTTGGAGGGTGCCAGGTCCTTCTCAGTGACCGGTATACCCAGTTCCTTGGCCATCTCCATAGCTACCTTCCTGGTGATGCCAGGCAGAATGTAGCGCGTAGGCGGCGTAAGAATTTCCCCACGCTTGACCATGAAGAAGTTGTTGCCGTCCGACTCGGCGATGTTGCCCGCCACATCGAGCAGGAGGGCCATGTCGGCTCCCCATCTGCGGGCCTCTAAGCGGGCCATCGTGCTATCCATGAAGCACAACGTCTTGGCCACCGGCAGGCAATCCGGAGGCCGCCTGCGCTGTCCCGTGATCTTCAGCTTCACCGGAGTGGGAGGGGCGCTCACCCAGGAATGAAACAATACGTACACATTTGGCCGGCACCCGTTCGAGGTTATCCCTGGGGGATTGGGCCCCACTCCCCGCGTTACTATCGGCCGCACATAGGCCTGCTCCGGGTACCCATTGCGCTTCAGCAACTCCATGATAATACCTGTCATCTCCGCGGGACTGATGGGTATTTCGATGGAACATACGTGAGCCAGGTCGTATAGCCGCTCCAGGTGCTCCTCCAATCTGAAGACCTTGCCTCCGTATACCCGCATACCATCCCACACGCCATCGCCATACAGAAAGCCATAATCGAGCACAGGCACAGTCGCCTTTGATTCCGGCACGAATTCGCCGCCCGCGTACACTACGCAGTCCGCCATAGTAATAGCCCCTCCTCACCCAAGCCCTGACAAGCGCTTCGCTGTCGCCCTGACCTATCCTGCTGCCGGCTCAACCAGCTTTCCATCAGCAGCGACCGTCGCGCCGCCCTTGATAACCATGAACACATCCCCAAACGCTCCGATGTCCTCCAAGGGATTGGCGTTTAGGACCGTAATGTCAGCGAGCTTGCCAGGCTCTATGGTTCCAAGACGATCATTCCAGCCCAGGCCCTCGGCTGCCACCGAGGTAACTGCCCGGACAGCATCCATGTTGGACATCCCAACCTCACGGGTTAGAGCCTCCAGCTCCGGCACAATCTCTCCCACCTCCAGAAGCGGCTGCTGCGACCCATCCGTGCCCAGACCGATCTTCACCCCAGCCTCATAGGCCAAGCGTGCGCTGGCCACCGCGGTCTCCAGCCGATGATGGATTACGTCCAGCTTGTCTCTCCAATCGTCATAGTCTGCGCCAATCCTGGCAATCCTCATCCCGGTAGCGAGCGTCGGAACAAGGGTGGTGCCTTGCTCTTGCATAATCTGTGCGAAAGACTCATTGATGGTGCAGCCATGCTCGATAGTATCCACGCCGGCCCGAAGAGCGTTCTCCACGCCTCGCCATACAGAGGCGTGAGCTGCCACCCTAACACCGGCGTTGTGGGCCGCCTCGACCGCTGCCGTCATCTCAGCCTCCGTGAGCTCCGGTTCATCCATTCCCAGGCCATTGGCGGCTAGCTTGAGACAGTCCACCCCTTTCTTGATGAGTTGCCTGGCCACCTTGCGGGCCTCGTCCGAGCTATCCACCTCCAGCCCCAATTCTCCAGCGTGGCCACCGGTCATGGAGATTATCGGCCCCGCGGCACAAATCCGCGGGCCGGCCAGAAGGCCGGCTTCGATCAAGTCCCTTACCTTCAGACTGACCAGGTAGGCTGCCCCCATGTCTCTCACACTCGTCAGCCCAGCCAGGAGGGCCGCTCGTGCCCGCTCACGGGCAGTGAGGGCTATGAGCGTCTCCGTGGGTAGGAGACCATCGTAGCCGGGCTGGCCGGTCGACTGCGCCGCGGGCACGTGCGCCAGATGGACGTGCATATCAATGAGGCCGGGGAGGACGGCCTTGCCGGAAAGATCCAACACCTCAGCCTGAGAAGGATCGAAATCTACCTCGGCCAGCCTTCCGACCCATATTATCCTCTCACCCTCGATGACCACGGCGGCTTCAGACACAGGCGCACTGCCGCTTCCATCGATCAGAGTACCACCCGCTAGAACCTTGGTCCCCATTTCGGTTACTCCCGTGTTTCGAGCGGTAACACAGATCTCCCGGTCACCAGGAGAACGACTAGCGCAGACTGAGGGATCTTCGACGAGTGACGTGGGGCGCAGCCACTATCGAGCCTGCGCCCCACGTCCTTTGATGCGCCCAAATCGCGCGATAAGCGCACGAATGCTGGCCCTAGCTGGGCGAGAGCCACCACTCGTAGGCGTTCCAGGTGTCAACTCCACCGCCGCCGATGGGCTTGAAGTTGTTCACCCTATCGTTGACGGCATCGTACCAGATTCGGTCATACAACAGTACGTCGACGGCCTGTTCGGCAACGTACTCCTGGAACTCGGCATAGATCTCCCGCCGCTCCTCAGGATCAAGCGATTGATCACCAGCGATGATCAGCTCCTCCACCTCAGGAAGAAGCGTATCCAGCCCGTGCCAGTTCAAGCCACCCTCGACTCGCCACCAGAAGACCGCCGACGATGGTTCCGGAGAGACGTCCAAGAATCCGTATCCCATGGTAAAGTCGCCCGACATCAGCTGCCCCACAGCAGTCGAGACATCTGTTGTGTTGATGGTCACTTCGGCGCCAACGTCCTGCCAGTACTGCTGGAGCACCTGGCACACCTGGAGGCGCTCCGGCTGCCCAGCGACGTTGAGGATTTCCCAGGCGAACTTTGTGCCATCGGGCACGTCGGTCACGCCGTGGGCTTCTCGCACACCATCGCCGTTCGTGTCCTGCCAGCCGGCCTCCTCCAGCAACTCCACGGCCCGGTCGGGATCGTAGGTATACTTGGCGTTGACGTCGATCCAGTAGGCGTTGGCGACGGAGAACGGCGACCACTTCACTGAACCCAGCCCACCTACCACCGTCTCCACGATAGCTTCCTTATCCACGGCGTGATTCAAGGCCACTCGCGTCTGCTGATCTTTCAACAGCGGGTCCCGCACGTTGAAGATCATCTCAAACCACGCATGGGCCGGCGTCTCGTACACAGTAACGTCGGGGATGGACCTGGCGAGGGGCACATGTTCGCCGATGACGCGGAAGGTCAGGTCTATCTCACCCGTGGCCAGGGCCGTGAGCCGGGCGTCGTCGTTGGGGATAACCCGATAGTAGATACCATCGAGGTATGGCTCGCCAAGGAAGTAATCCGGGTACTTCTGTAGCTCTATGTAGCTGCCGCTCTGCCAGTCGACAAACTGGAAGGCCCCCAGCCCCGGGTACGGCTTGGTCAAGTACTCCGCGGTCTCCCAGTTGTCCACATCACTGAGCGCGTGCTCCGGCAGTATGGTGATTACCGAGGCCATTTTGTCCAAGAAGCCAGCATCGGGAGCGCTTAGGTTGACCACCACCGTGTAATCGTCCGGCGTCTCCACAGAGTCCAAACCCACTGCGGTTCTCACCCCGCTATCCGGGTCGGCCGCCACCTCGATGGTGAAAGCCACATCCTTAGAGGTAAATGGCTCACCGTCGTGCCAGGTCACGTCGTCGCGCAGCTTGAACGTATAGGTCTTGCCGTCCGCGGAGACCCCCCCGTTCTCCTCCGTGGGGACCTCGGTGGCAAGGTTGGGCACGATCTCGGACTCAGGGTCGTACCGCAGCAGGAACTCATTGACCAGAGCCGAGACCTCGTAGGAGACAGAGAGGGGACTCCACTGCGCCACTAGCTTATCTGGCTCCTGCTCCTGGCCAATGCTTACTGTACCTCCCATCACTGGTCCGGTGGGAGTGGTGGGCTCAGGAACTGGTGTTGGGGTCAGCACGACCGTCTCCACGATGATCTCGGGTGTTGGTGTCGCTTGTGCACATGAGGTCACGGTTCCCGCGATCATCAGAGCGAGCACCATGAGGGAGATTAGCTTACGACTCATCATGTCCTCCTTACATAGTCAACAAGATGTGTGCTAGCTGAATGTCTTCCCGGCGACCTGATAGGCCGCTGATTCTGAGCTTATGCTGCACCTCCTTCACTCCGCACAACGGACGCCTCCGCGCCTTGAAACACCATCACAGCCGTCCCACGAGCTTGGGATCCATGCTCTCGCGGATGCCGTCACCCACGAAATTGAAACTGGTCACGGTCAGGGCGATGAGGATGCCCGGCAGAACCGCCAGCCAAGGCGCAGTGCGCATGTACCGCTGTGCGCCCTGAAGCATGTTCCCCCAGGTAGGTGTAGGTGGCTGGATCCCGAAGCCCAAATAGCTCATAGCCGACTCGATCAGAATAGCCCAGGCTACTGCCAACGTGGTGGCCACCGTGAGGGGAGCGAGGACATTGGGCAGCAAATGCCGGATGATGATGCGGCCATTGCCGCTACCCACTGCCCGCGCCGCTGTCACGAACTCCGAGTCGCGCAAGGATAGCACTGCGCCGCGCGTCAAGCGTGCCACGCCCATCCAGCCCAGCAGGACCATGGCCGCGATCAACTCCAGAGGGCCAACATTGACGAATCCTGAGATGACCATCAGGAGAGGTAGCAGAGGTATCGAAAGCAGGATGTCGATGACTCGCGAGATGAGGGTATCTACGTAACCTCCGTACAAGCCAGCGACAGACCCAAGCAGTGCTCCGACTATGGCGCTCCCCAGGGCGACACACAAGCCCACCGCCAGAGATATCCTCCCGCCGTAGGACAAACGAGCCACCATATCTCGACCCAGATCATCGGTCCCAAGAATATGAGGGAAAACACCCGGAGGCTGGAAGGTATTGTGGAGCTCTATTCTGGTCGCATCGTATGGAAGCAAGAACGGACAGATCAGCGAAAACAGCAGCAGTAGCACGATGAGCAAAGCCCCGGCCAGAGCCAGGGGATTCCGTCGAAACCGCCGCCAAACCCTACCACCTTCCATCAGCTACCCCCATCACACAAAGACAGCCAGGACCTCATTCGAAACGGACGCGGGGGTCTACAAGAGCGTACGAGACGTCGGCCAGCAGATTACCCGCCACCACCAGCAGCGTGATGACCATGAAGTTCCCCATCACCACGGGGTAATCGCGGCGGACGAGGGACTCGACCAACAGGCGTCCGTTGCCCGGCCACGCGAAGACTGCCTCGGTCACCAGAGCTCCTGAGAAGAGATTCGGTAGCGAGAGCCCGGCGAGCGTCACCAGGGTAATCAGTACGTTCTTTAGAGCATGTCGGTAGGTGACTATCCTCTCTGAGAGACCCTTCGCCCGCGCGGTACGCACGTAGTCCTCCAGCATCACCTCCACCATTCCTGAGTGAGTATATCTCCACCAGGTGGCCACGCTGGGAGTCCCCAGCACGAGCGCAGGAGCGATCAGGTGATGAAGCCTGTCCGCCAAGGAAAACTCGGCCCCAATCGTGAACATCCCTCCAGAGGGAATCACCCTGAGCCGCTCGGCAAACAGCAGGATGACCATCAGGCCCAACCAGAACGTAGGCATGGAGATCGCCGTCATGGTCAACATGTTGGCAATCCAGCGCGAGATCGTGCCTGCCCTTGATGCGGTGAAGATGCCCACAGGCACTCCCAATCCGATAGCTACGATCAGGGACGCCAGGGTTAGCTCAACGGTGTTAGGCACCCTCTCCAAGATGACCTCTGTGACGGGCCTGCCGTCCCTGTATGAGAAGCCCCACTCACCCGTCAGCACGCCCCCGAACCATTTCACGTACTGGATGTGGAGCGGGTCGTTGAGGCCGAGCAGTTCTTCGATCCTCTCCAGTTGCCTGGCATCGATATTGGGGCTTACCGCATAGATGGCGGTGGGTCCTCCTGGAGACAGGTGGATCATCGAGAACGCGATGATCGAAATCCCGAACAGCACCAGCACACTCATCAGCAGCCGTCGAATCAAGTACGCCCTCACGATCCTGCACCTTTCGCTAGCCTGTCAAAGCGGCAGCCACCCACTCAAACCATCACGAACGCGCACCGACCGTCGCCAGGACCTCCAGCAGGCTGTCTACCTCATCCGCGGTATTGAAAAAGTGGGGCGACACCCGTAGTTGGTTACCAGCCCGGAATGTGGCCACGATGTTGGCATCCCTCAGCGCCTGTGCGGTCTCCTCCACGTCACGCAGGATACACGTGACGATCCCGCTCGAGGGCTCCGAGGGGGTTTTCAGTTCGAAGCCCAGGTTGTGCAATCCACTCCACAGCTTTGAGCTGAGCCGCAGCACTTGCGGTTCTATCCTGTCCATCCTAATCCTGTGTATGTACTCAAGTGCTGCCTTCAGTTCGTACAAACCCTGGAAGTGGACTGAGGCCACCTCGAACTTCCTGGCATCCGCGTGCAGCTCTGGTGGCCGAACGGGCAGATCGTCTGCCCAGGCCTTAACCCCGCGCCAGCCGGCGCAGGCAGGCTGCAACTTGGGAATCAGCTCCTCCCTGACATACAGGAAAGCCACCCCCATCGGCCCCAAGAGCCACTTGTATGCGCCCGCAGTCAGAAAATCGATCCCCGCTTCTCTAACATCCACGCCTATGGCACCTACGGCCTGGATGCCGTCCACGTGCAGGTACGCACCCCGTGCGTGAGCCAAATCCGCAAGGGACTTCAGGTCGTGCACGTACCCATTGGTGTGCGAGACATGGCTCACCGTCACCAATCGGGTACTGCTGTCCACCAGGCGTTCGAAGTCACTCAGATCGACTCTGCCCTGCGCGCTCCGTACGATTCGGTTCTTGACACCCCTTGCCCGCTCCAAGTTGAACCACACCGCTGCATTGGAGGGGAAGTCGAGATCATCCCACACCACGGAGTCGCCCGGACCCAAGCCGAGGGACGTGGCCACAATGTTCGTGCCTTCCGTGGTGTTGGTGGTGATGGCGATCTCACCCAGCTTCGCGTTGATCAGCTTGCCAACAAGGTCCTTGACCTCGTGGGCCACCAGCATCCAGTCGTCTACACGCCCCGCAACTCCTCTCGCTCGCCGCTCCAGAAAAGCCTTCCCCGCCTCAATGACAGGCACCGGGCAGGGTCCGTCATACGCAGTGTCGAGATAGACCAGCTCTCTGGTAACTGGGAAATCAGCCCTTATCTCCGCATCCATCCGTCGCTCCGTCGGTCATGAATCACCACTGCGTTCGCTTTCGAGTTCCGTCAGATAGTTGTAAATCGTCTTCTCAGTGACCCCCAGGCGCTCGGCTGCCAAAGGGACTGACCTTCTGAGCTGGAAGACACCTCTCTCATCCAGCGTCCACACCACTTGCTTGCGATCGCGTTTGCTCATGAGGGAGACAGGCTTTCCTATCTGGTTCACACACTCCGCGATCATCGTATCCAACATGTTGCTCACATCCTCGGAGAAGAACTCCGTGACCCCTGATTTCTGTTTGTAGGACGTGAGGTTACGCAAAAACCCCTCGAAGAGTAGGACAGGCGTAAGATTGAGATTCACACAGAAGGCCAGAAACGGTTCCCCTTTCTCGTCGTGCATGAAGATCGAGCTAGAGCGCAGGGTCTTCCCGTCGGCCGTGTAGCTCGTGTAGTTGATGAGTGGTTCGGTCTGGCCCGCGCGGAGCTTGGCCAGACCCAGGTCAGTGATATGGCCGCCTATGCTCCTTCCGGTGACATCACCGCTGATCGACACGATGGAGTGTTCCAAATCCTGCGACAAATCGTGGACCACGACCTCGCACCACTCCCCCAGCGTCTCTGAGAGCATCTGGCCCACGGCAGCAAGGATCCCGAAAACCTCTTCTCTTTTCAGGTTGTCCAGTTTGTCCAGGCTGATCATCCATACCCTCCCTGTCAAGAACCCCCCAGACAACGGCTCTGCCGGGCTCAGCGCGCGCATAATCATGGACGTACTGTCACCTATGCTCACCGCCGAGTATACAACCGTTTTCACCATTTGTCAAGCTCTTTCCCCATAAACCGGCCTGGTTAGCCCGTTTCGTTCAGTTTATGTAACAAACCTTCGCTCTGCGCATGTTCGGTGAGCGAACCTCCTTCCTGTTTTGTCAAAACGTCTGCTCTCTGGGGCACATGAGGGTTTGCCGTCTCCACCACAGAGGCATCCGCCGCTGGGAAGCGCTTCCTCGCCTCTAGCCCCCCTATCTCGCTATTGCACGCGCCAGGGCTAGTTGACTCCCGCTGACGAGGGGACCGGGCCGTCAGGTGGCAAACCGTGGCCTTTCCGCATACACTTGTGCGACGTGGTTAGCGTACCCCTCCCCAGGCCAGGGTGTTGTACACCTTGAGTGGGCGAAAACGATCCAGAGAAGGAGCGGAACCCATGATCGATGCACAGATCGAGCAGATCCCCCTCGGCGACCCACGCCTCCGCGAGTTCGTGGAGGTGCCCTGGCGCCTGTACAGGGGCGACCCCTTCTGGACGCCCCCTCTCAGGGCTGAGTACCTGGGCAGCAGACTCCTGGGCACGGTTGGGCTGCTCACGCCCCGACACCCGTACCAGCAGCACGCCGAGGTCACCCATTTCCTGGCCAGAAAGGGCTCAGACTTGGTGGGCCGTGTCTCCGCGGCGATCAATCACCGGTTCAATGAATATCACGGCACGCAGATAGGGTTCTTCGGCTTCTTCGAGACCGTCGATGACTTCGAGGTCGCCCGCAGCCTGCTGGACGCTGCCCGCGACTGGGTGGCCAAGCGGGGTATGAAGGTGCTGCGAGGCCCGGGCGAGTACTCCAACGCCACACATGAACGGCAGGGGGTACTGATCTACGGCTTCGACACGCCGCCCACGGTAGAGTTGACCTACAACCCGCCGTACTACGGCGAACTCTTGGACCGGTACGGGTTCCACAAGGCCATGGACTACCACGCCCACGTCGGGAACGAGCTGAGGTCAGACGTCGCGTCGCGCCTCGATCGCCTCGCTCCGCGCGCCCGCCGCCGACACGAAATCTCCACCCGTCCGGCCGATCTGAAGCACCTGGACGAAGAGATCCAGCTCCTGGTGAATATCTACAACGAGGCCTGGGCGGACAATTGGGGGTTCTTGCCACTGACCGACGAGGAGACGCAGGCGCTGGCCAACAGTTTGCGACCGGTGGTGGTGCCGGAGCTGGTTAGATTTGCCTACGTCAAGGGCGAGCCTGCGGCGGTCGTGGGTGGCATTCCAGACCTCTATGTACCCCTGCGCCCTCGGTGGCGCTGGCCTCTCGACACTGACCTGGTGCGTATGACGCGCGTGTTGCTGCAGCGCCGTCGCATCCGACGGCTGCGAGGCATGTTCCTCGGCGTCCGCCCAGCGTTCAGGCAGATGGGCATAGACGCCGTCCTCTTCACCGAGATCCTCACCGCGGCGGTGCCCCTGGGGTTCAATTGGGTAGAGACCTCCATGATGCTGGAGAACAACGACTCCGTCCTCAGGTTGGTCGATGCCATGGGACTCCGTCTCTACAAGACCTGGCGCATCTACGACCTGGATCTGTGAGCCTGGGCACGTTGCGGTTGCGCGCCGACCCGCCGGGATGGCCTGCTTAGGCCGGGGACTGGGCTCGACCGAGGGTCCGATGCTCGCACCTGCCGCGACAGGCCCTACGGACGCCCCACGAGAATAGCCGCCGCGAGGCATCCCACCAACACGGAAGGACAGACACTATGACAGCACAAGGTGAATGGGAGCGCTTCTTCGACGGTCATGCCCCCGTGTACATGGACAACGTCTTTACCCGCGACACCGTGGCGGAGGTCCAGTTCCTTATTGATGAGCTCGGCCTACAACCGGGGAGCTGGATTCTGGACGTCGGCTGCGGCACGGGGCGCCATGCGCTCGAGCTGTCCAGGCGAGGATACCAGGTCACCGGGCTGGACATCTCCGCAGGGATGCTGGCTCAGGCCAAGAAGGCCGCGCGCGAAGCCGGGGTCACGGTCGAATGGGTACGTGCCGACGCCACCCGCTTCTCAGTGACCAGACCATACAATGCGGCCATATGCCTCTGCGAGGGGGCCTTCGGCCTGTGGAACATGGATGAGGACCCGGCCGACCACGACCTGCTCATCCTTCGCAACATCCATGCCGCCCTTAAGCCTGGGGCCAGGCTCGTGCTGACCACCCTCAACGGCCTGGCGAAGATCCGTCAGTCCAGTCAGGAGGACGTGGAGAGCGGGAAGTTCGATCCGCTGACGCTGACCGAGCTCCACACGCTGGAATGGGAGGGTCCGCTGGGCCAGGAACAGGTGACGCTAAGAGAGCGTGGGTATCTCCCCCAGGAGCTGCTCAGGCTCTTTCATGAGGCAGGCCTGGGAGTCGAGCACATCTGGGGTGGCACCGCGGGGCAATGGGGACACCGCCCGGTTGACCTCGATGAGATGGAGGTGATGGTTGTGGCCCGGAAGAGTGCTGACGCTCCGTGATTGCGCCAAAAGACACGTTTTCCACGGCCAACAGCAGCCTTCTAGGTTCTGATCGGACCATATGCAGCGAGGCAGCGCGCTCGCGATAAGTGATCCTACAGCGGGGACCACCGACACGATCTCGCCTTCCAGGCAGCATAGGCCAGAGGTGGTCCAAAGACCAGTAGCACCGAGACCAGGTTCGCCACCAGCGAGTGGTCAGTGCTCATGACAGGATGGTACCACGCCAGCAGGAAGATGAAGACCAGGTAGTTCCAGGTCGCTGAGTAGGAGAAGAGCGTGGTCAACCTCCCTATGGCGAGAGAAGGGACCACTGCTCCCAGCGCCACCAGCCAGACCACGTACCAGGGTTGAAACCACAGTATGGCGATGGTGATCAAGCCGAAGACCGTCCAGTAGAGACCCTCAACGAGGTGGCGCGTGTCGCCCCTTACTCTGACCAGCTGCCAGAAGTAGAACAGGCCAAAGAGCACGAATACCGCATAACGCACCAGGCCCCGGAGCAACTCCGCATCCTTCACGAACTGTCGCAGTGCTAGTACCGCCACTGCGGCGAAGGACGAGGTGAACAAGTCTTCCCTCGCCAGCCAGCCCAGCGAGCCCACCCCTTCCCACAACGATGCGTGTAGCAAGACCACCAAAGCCACGGTCACGGCCACGCTGAACGCCATCACGCGTATCCTGTTCCTCTGCCCGGATAGGGCACGCCACCCACCGACGACGAAGAGAGGAACAACCACAGCCAGGGGCATCTTCACCACACAAGAGAGCGCCGCCACGGGAACGGCCAGGGCGAACCGGCCCCGTACGAAGAGGTAGACGGCCAGCAGGATGAAGAACACCACCAGTCCGTCATTGTGGCCGCCGGCCGCACTTTCGAACAAGACCAGCGGATTCCAGGCATAGAGCAGTGTGCCTGCCAGCGCATACGTGGGACGCCACCGAGCCAGGCAGGTATGAATGAGCACTGAGTTCAGCAAATGCACGAGTAGCGCAAGACCCTTGAACAGCAACAAGTAGGTAAGCAGGCTCGATCCGCTCAACAGGCCGACGACGCCGGACACGTAGGTCCACAGAGGCCCATAGGGGGAGGTGATGTGAGGCCAGGCCGAATACCACATCAGGGGGTCCTCGGGGAAATCGGCCGGCCTGAGCACATGAGGATTGGCCCCGTGATGGATCAAGATCCTCGCATAGGCAATGTACTCGAAGACGTCCGCAGCGGTGATGGGGTACACCAGGAGCAGAGTCAGGCCAAACAGGAACGCGAACAACAGCACCACCAGCAGACCAGAGGAGGAAGACCGCCCGCGGCACAACAGATACGCGGCGTAGCAAAGGGCGAAGAGCAACAGAAAGGCGATGCCGAAATCGCGGGCCGCCGCATGGCTATAGCCGGTCAGCTTGCCCAGATCGAGGAGCGGCACGGCGTAGTGGGCGAGGAGAGGGTAAGGTTTCAAGAAGAAGTTCAGGTACAGGAGCTGCGAAGTCAGTCCAATCAGCCCCAGGACGCCCCATCGCCAACTCGATACGCAGGCGAGCTTCACGTTCTCAAGCCAACTCGTCAATATGCAGTTTCCCATCCTCGCCAGGCGGTCCGAGGATACT
>DATEXS010000445.1:0-3022 GCA_035256725.1 Anaerolineae bacterium | reverse complement strand
GGCTCGATCACGGCCGACATTACGCGGACGGCCAACGCTGCCGGCGAGTCGGCGCTCGGCGATGTGATCGCCGACGCCCAGCTCTACGATAGCGCACCGCCGGAGAGGGGCGGGGCCGTGATGGCGTTCATGAACCCGGGTGGCATCCGCGCAGACCTGAGCTACAGTAACCAGTACTACCAGGAGCTGCCCGGCGAGATCACCTACGGCGAGGCCTTCGACGTCCAACCTTTCTATAACAACATGACGACAATGGATCTCACCGGTGCGCAGATCCACACCCTGCTCGAGCAGCAGTGGATGGGGGGCAACTGGCCCTCAGGCAAGGTCCTCCAGGTGTCGAGCGGCTTTGCTTACACGTGGAGCACCAGCGGCGCATCCGGTGACAGGGTCGACCCGGCGACAATCATGCTCAACGGCGTGCTGATTGACCCGAACGCGACATATCGTGTGGCGGTCAACAACTTCCTGGCCGCCGGGGGTGACAACTTCACGGTGCTCAAGGATGGCACCAACCTCCAGTATGGAGGGATGGATATCGACGCGCTCGCCTTCTACTTTGGCGCCAATTCGCCCGTGGCTCCCGGCCCCATGAACCGGATCTCCAGGGTTCCGTAGCTGGGTCTTAGTGCAATCAGATGTGTGGGGCCACCGCCCGGTGGCCCCACATGTTGCCTGGCTCGCAGCTACGGTATGGCCCTCGCTAGTCCGTCTCCCGGTCGAGTGCAGCCAGGCCGAGGGCGAAGACGCCTATCCCCAGCAGGATGACGTTGGTCTGCACGGGCACGGTCCCCAGGATGCTCAGCACTACGCTGGCTACCCCCATGGCCATGCCCACGGCCTTGAGTACGAGCTGCACGATTTCAGATCTCTCTTTCACCTTTCGCTTCCTCCATGTGCTTCAGGATAGACCCAGTATACAAGGAGAATCCTCCGGACACATCGGCCAGGCGGGGGATTAGCGGATTGGCCAGGTGGCTAGTATTCCAGAGGACCTGGTGGACAGGTGGAGCAGGGGACGAGCCACCAGCAATGCAGCCCAGGAATGTCCCCTAGGGGTTGCCGCGGGTTCAGAATGGTGCTATACTGTGGACGGACGGAGTTGGACTGAGCACAGACACAAAGGAGGTAAAGGCAATGAAGACGAATTGGCTACGAGGCGTATTGTTGGGTGTCAGTTTGGCGCTGTTGCTGGCCGGCGGCGTGGCGCTGGCGCAGGGCCTGTTCTTCACCGTCGACAAAGAGTGCGTGGAATGCTGGTCTGGTACGGAACAGCCCACGCAGGACCGGTATCTTCTGCCATATACCATGGGTGGCTGGAACGCACAATACCCTCTGTGCCAGAGAGTTAGGATCGATGGCGAACTGCTAAACGAGTTTTGCGAGCCACCTCCCCCCGAGGATTCGTTCTCGGAGACGACGTGGTTCCCATGCGAGATCAGAATTGGTAGAGTCTCCATGCTGGGCCTCGACGTGGAGGTGAGTCAACCAATCGACCCGCTGGGCGAGTGGGTTGTCCGCTTGTGGCAGGAGAACCCGCCAGGCACAGTGATCGACTCAGCCACAGCCAGTTTCTTGCTGACAGAGACCTGCGAGGAGGCAGTGGAGGCCTTCGTGCCCGAGCCAGGGAGCCTGATGCTCTTGGGCAGTGGTCTGCTTGGGTTAGCGGGCTATGCCACCCTGCGCTGGAGAAGTAGAAAGTAAGCCTCGTAGAACGTAACTACAGAAGGGCTGTCCCCTTGGGGGACGGCCCTTTTTGTTGGGCGCCGAGTTTGGGGCCGTGGCATCGGGGCGAGCCACCAACAAGGCAACTCAGGAATGTCAGGGGTTGACAGTACTGCGGACTGGTGCTATACTGTGCATAGACTGGGTTGGACTCGTCATAGACACAAAGGAGGCGAAGGCAATGAAGAAGCATTGGCTACGAGGCGTGCTGTTGGGAGTGAGTCTGGCGCTGCTGCTGGCAGGCGGTGTGGCGCTGGCGCAGGGTCTCTTCGTGACTGTGGACAAAGACTGCCTGGAATGCTGGCCCGGTACGGGAGAACCTACTGACGATCGGTATTTTATGGAATTGACCATCGGGGGCTGGAACCCCCAGTATCTGCTATGCGAGAGCCTCAAGATCGATGGGGAGCTCGTGGATAGGGGCTGCGGTGGTTCCCCTCCTCCTGAGGACCCGTTCACGCAGCAAGTCTGGTTGCCATGCGAGCCCCTTCCTGCTGCTGCCTCCATACTGGGCCTCGACGTGGGGGTGAGCCAACCTACCGACCCCTTGGGTCAGTGGGAGATACGGATTTGGGAAGAGAACCCTCCAGGCACCACGGTCGACTCTGCCAAGGTGACTTTCCTGGTGGCCGAGACCTGCGAGGAGGCGGTGGAGGCCTTCGTGCCCGAGCCTGGAACGCTGATGCTGCTGGGCAGTGGTCTTGCTGGGCTGGCGGGATACGCCACCCTGCGCTGGAGAAGTAGAAAGTAAGCCCTGCACAACTTAGCTACGGAAGGGCTGTCCCTTGGTGGGACGGCCCTTTTCTTTTTTCGGCGGCCAGCCGACAACAGGTGGTCCACCGGCGAATGCAGCCATTTCTCCCGTCTGTGCTATAATAGGACTCAAGTGACCTAGGGGCGGTTCTTCAGTGGAAGGAGGTGAATGATGGCAAACCCGGAGGAAGAGAAACAAACCCTAGAGTCGATCCCCCTTTCAGAAGCAGAGATCGTTCCCACCGTAAGAGCGATTACCGAAGCCTTGGTCTATTGTTTTGATCGTTTTGGAGCGGCTGCCAAAGAAGACGTGGTTGATACCCTTGGTTTCAAAACCAAAGAAAAGGGTTTAGACAAACACTTAGAAAAGCACCCAGGGGCCAATAGAGAGTTTGTCAGGCAGGCCTTTCTGGAAATAATCGCCGATCTTGAGTCAGAATCCTAGCTTGTCGTCTCGGGGCGCTGTTCTGTCCCGCCCTGGCGCTCGCCCATGAGTTGGGCTTTGGTGGCGGCGCAGTGTAGGCCGCCCTCACGGCCAACATGT
>DATEXS010000444.1:0-2683 GCA_035256725.1 Anaerolineae bacterium | reverse complement strand
CATCGGTTCCAGCAGCGTGATCCTGCCCAGAGACGGGACAGACGTAGTACTGACGCTCGATCGCACCATCCAAGGTCTAGCCGAGGACGAGTTGGCCAGAGCCCTGGATGAATTCGGCGGCGAGCGAGGGACGATCATCGTCATGCAGCCTCGGACTGGGGCCATCCTGGCCATGGTCAGCCAGCCGGGTTATGATCCGAACCCCGTGTTGGGTCAGGAGATCGATGAGGACCTCTTCTTCAACCCAGCAGTGAGCGAATCCTATGAGCCCGGCTCGGTATTCAAGGTGATCACCATGGCCGCGGCGTTGGACTCAGGCACCGTTGGGCGCTACACCACCTACTACGATCAGGGGCAGATCTACGTAGGTGGGCACTTGATCATGAACTGGAATAGACAAGCATGGGGTACCATGACTATGGGCGAACTCTTGACGCACTCCCTAAACGTGGGAGCGGCAACCCTCAGTACCACCATGGGGCCCGAGATCTTCTATGCTTATGTCAACAGCTTCGGTTTCGGAGAACCGACCGGCATTGACCTGCCCTACGAAGCTGCGGGCCTAATGAGGCTCCCCGGAGACGGCAACTGGCGCGAGGGGGACCTGGGCACCAACGCCTTTGGCCAGGGCATCGCCGTCACTCCGATTCAGATGATCACCGCGGTAGCGGCTGTGGCCAACGGTGGGGTCTTGCCGCGACCGTACGTAGTGCAGCGGATTGAAGAGAATGGGGAGACCATCGAGGAGTTCCAGCCGCAGCCAGGGCGGCAGGTCATCTCCCCGCGAACGGCAGAAGAACTCACAGAGATGCTCATAGAAGCCCAGGCCGCCAAGGAGAACATGCACATACCTGGATACACCGTTGCTGGCAAGACCGGGACCGCGCAAATTCCGGTGATCGGTGGTTACGATCCGGATGATACCATTGCCTCGTACGTAGCCTTTGCGCCAGCTCGGGATCCCCAGTTCCTCATCCTGGTGAAGATCGATAGACCCAGCGCGTCCCCGTGGGCGGAGGTAGTCGCGGGACCTGCCGTCAAACGGCTCACGGAACAGCTCTTTCTCTACCTGGGCATTCCACCCGATGACTTCAGGGTGGAACGTAGGACGCCAGCATAGGGAGACCCCATGCTCACCTTACAGGAGATCTGGGAAGGCATTACCGGGCAGTCGCTGGAGGACGAGCGTCTTGCCAGTGTGACCTTTAGTGATGTCGTGATCGATTCCCGACTGGCCAGCAAAGGCAGCCTCTTTGTGGCCCTCAGGGGGGAAGAGGATGACGGTCACAATTATGTCAATGGAGCCCTGCAACTGGGCGCATCCGCTGCCATCATTGAGAAAGCGGTTGAGGGAGCACCGCAGATTATCGACACCACTAAAAGTCCAGCGGCGCTGCCGCCACAACCACTGAACCCACCGTTCTGCTTGTTGGTGGAGAACACCCTGACGGCCCTCCAGGACATCGCTGGGTACCATCGGCAGCAGTTTGATGTGCGGGTCATAGGGGTCACCGGCAGCGTGGGTAAGAGCACCACCAAGGAGGCCATTCACTCGGTACTCAGCAGGAGCTACGTCACCCTGAAGAGCCAGGAAAGCTACAACAACGAAACGGGTGTACCACTGACGCTGCTCCAGCTCAACGAAGGCCATCAGCGGTTGGTCGTCGAGCTGGGGATGTATGCCTTGGGCGAGATCAGGCATCTGGCCAGCCTGGCCCTTCCCTCCGTGGGAGTGGTCACCAATGTGGAACCCTCACACCTCGAGCGGTTGGGCTCACTGGAACGTATCGCCGAGGCCAAGGCGGAACTCGTCCAGGCCCTACCGCCCGACGGCACAGCCATACTGAACGGCGATGACCCCATGGTGAGGAGCATGGCCGATCTTACTGAAGCGCCGGTTTTCTACTATGGGCTTGATCCCGACAACGATCTCTGGGCGAGCCACATCGAAAGCCGAGGACTCGACGGAATTCGGTTCCGCTTACACTACGGCCGCGAAACCCTTTATGTAAAGATCCCCTTGTTGGGCCGACACAGTGTACACACTGCACTCGCCGCGGCCGCGGTGGGACTCGTGGAAGGACTTCCCTGGGGGCAGATCGTGGCCGGACTCCGCGACATCGAGGTCCAGTTGCGCCTGATTGCCACGCCGGGGATGAAAGGGACCACTTTAATAGATGATAGCTACAATGCCAGCCCTACCTCCAGCCTTGCCGCTTTGCATCTCCTTGCAGAATTGAAGGGCCGTAAGATCGCTGTCCTGGGCGACATGCTGGAGCTGGGCTCGTACCAGGAGGAGGGACACCGCAAAGTCGGGCGTCGCGCCGCGGAGGTTGTGGACAAGCTGGTGACTGTGGGGGAACTGGGCGCCATTATGGGACAGGAGGCTATCGCCCTGGGCATGGAGGAGAGCGACGTCTTCTTCGCTGCGGACAATCAGCAGGCTGTGGACCTGCTGTCCGACCTCCTGGAGACTGGCGATATTGTCCTGATCAAGGGCTCGCGCGCCATGCACATGGAAGAGATCGTAGCACAGGTTGGAGAGAGATAATGGCCTTTGCCCTCACGCTAGGGGTGGCTACTTTCTTGCTGGCACTGCCGTTCGGCTCATTGCTGCTAAGATACTTGAAGACCCGTGGCCTAGGTGAGCAGATCCGTATTGATGGTCCTCTCTCCCACCAAA
>DATEXS010000443.1:0-8354 GCA_035256725.1 Anaerolineae bacterium | reverse complement strand
CCATACCGCTGGGCCTGAGCCAGTTCGTCGGAGGTGAAGCCTCCCTCCGGACCGACGAGAAGATTGATGGAGAAGGGAGGGCGCTCGGTCGCCTGAAGAACCGAGCGCAGGCTGAGTTCTTTTTCCTCTTCCCAGGGAATGAGGGTCAGACCGCTCTTGGCGGCTTCGTCACAGGCGGCGGGGAACAGCACCGCCGGCCGCAGGGTGGGCAGGCGACCACGGCCCGATTGCTCCGCTGCTTCCATGAGTATCCGCCACCATCGTTCGGTCTTGGTGTTGCTGATGTCTTCCAGACTGCCCATGATGCACCGTTCGGTGATCACGGGCACGAAGCCCACCACGCCCAGCTCTGTGCATTTCTGAAGCACCCATTCGAATTTGTTCAGTTTGAGCAGAGCCTGATACATGGTGATCTTGGTGCGAGGTTCGCCGGTGGCCAAGGACTTGTGTACCACACGACCCTCTATGCGCTGGCTGGACACGTCCGTGAGCTCCACTTCGTGCTCCCAGCCCGAGTTGTCCAGCAGGCGCACGTGGTCCCCCGGGCCGAGTCGTAGGACGTTTCTCAGGCGGTGGACGAGGGTGCCGGTAATGGTCACATGCTTGGTCTCCAGCCAGGCCGAGGGGACGAAGAAGCGGTACATGGTCAGGCTCCCTCCAGGATGGGCCGTGCCGGCGTGTCGCTCACGGTCTTCCGGCCGTAGAGAGTCACCCACTCCTCCTGCTGAAACCGCTGGACGGTCAACAATCCCCTCCCCTCAAAATGCGCGATTACCTGGCGCTGCGCCTGCGCCAGGATCCCGCTGGCCAGGAGCCATCCGCGTGGCTTGAGGAAGGAGGTGAGGCCCTGCTCCATCATCTCTACGATGACCTCGGCGATGATATTGAGCACAATACCGTCGAAGCGGTGGAGGTCTTTAGAGGTGAGATGGTCTAGTGAGCCCTCGGTTACGTCTATGACGTTTTCGAGGTTGTTAAGGGAGACGTTCTCCCTGGCCACGGCGACGGCGATGGGGTCGTTGTCCAGAGCCAGGACGTGGTCTGCACCCAGCTTGGCCGCGCCAATGGCCAGGATGCCGGAGCCGGTTCCCAGGTCCAAGAGGTGGTGTCCTGGGCGGACCAACTCTTCCAGGCACACCAGGCACATGCGGGTGGTGGCGTGGAGCCCTGTGCCAAAAGCCATCCCCGGCTGCAGGTGGATGAGCAACTGGTCCTCGGCCACAGGGTAGCTCTGATCCGGGAGTTTGACCACGAAACGCTTGCCAATACGCTGTGGTCGGAAGAACGCCCTCCAGGCCGTGGCCCAGTCCTCGTCTGCTAGCTCCTTGATCTCGACGGGAGCGCAGGGGTGGGCTTCTCCTACGCGCAGGATCTCCTTTTGCAGGGCCTGGAGTTGCTGTTGGTAGCCTTCGGTCGTGGAGAGGTAGGTCTTCACTGTGACGGGCGGTGCTGTCCCCTGGGGCACGTCGGGGCCGTCCGCGTAGATCTGTTCGTACACGGCGCCACCCCGGCCGTACCGATCAAAGAGGGCTCCGACGGCTGTGGCGGCATCCTCTGAGCCCACTCGCACCTTGATCTCCAGCCACCCCAATGGGCAGGCTCCTACAAGTGATGGGGTCGTCCCCCTGGATCTAGGGGGTGCGCCCCACGTGGAAACTCACGCTCGGCTGCGCCGCTGCGTCCGATTATGGCTGCTGCTCGGGCGGTTGGAGAAACCAGCCAGGCAGCATGTCGGCTGGCCGCTCACCGCACACCGTCTGAGGGCGGGCTCTACCTCAAGATGTCTTTCAAGCGGTCGAAAAACCCCTTCTCGCCCTGGGGGATGACCTCCTTGCCGAGGGTCGCGCTCAGTTCCTCGAACAGTTTTCGCTGCTCTGGGGTTAGCTTCTTTGGCGTTACCACGTACACGGTGACCAACTCGTCACCTCGGCCACCGCCCTTCAGGTGGGGTATGCCCTTGCCGCGCATGCGAAAGACCTGCCCGGTCTGCGTCCCTGAGGGTATGGCGATCTTCTCCTCGCCGTCCAGGCTGGGGATCTCTATCTCGTCACCCAGGGCTGCCTGTGCGACATTGATGGGAAGCTCCAGAAAGACGTCGGTGTTCTGCCTCTTGAAGTAGGGGTGCTTGCGGACAGAGATGACGACGTAGAGGTTGCCAGGCACGCCCCCGCGGAGGCCGGCCTGCCCCTCTTCAGAGAGGCGGATCTGAGTGCCGTCGTCAACACCGGGAGGGACGCCGACGGAGAGCCGCCGGGTGACCCGTACCTGCTTCTGGCCCCGACATTCGGTACAGGGGGTGGTAACCACTTCTCCCTCACCGCCACAACGGCCGCAGGGGGTGACGTTGACGAAGGATCCGAAGACCGACTGCCGGACCCTGCGCACCTCGCCAGTTCCGTTGCACTGGGGGCAGCGCATGGGCGCCGTGCCCGGGTCCGCCCCTGTGCCGTGACAGGCGGGGCAGGTGTCCATCCTGGTGACCTCGATCTCCTTCTCGCAGCCGAAGGCAGCTTCCTCGAAAGTGAGGGTGAGGTCATAGCGCAGGTCAGCGCCCTTCTGCGGGGCCCTTCTGGCGGCTGTACGCATGCCACCGAAGCCGAAGAAGTCCTCGAAGATGTCACCGAAAGGGAACCCGCCAAAGTCGGTGGCAAAACCGCCGCCGGGTGTAGCGCGGCCCCAGCGGTCATACTCTGCACGCTTTCGGCGGTCTCCCAGGATCTCGTACGCCTCGTTGATCTCCTTGAAGAGCCCCTCTGCATCGGGGCTCTTGTTCAGGTCGGGATGATACTCGCGGGCCAGACCGTGGTAGGCCCGCTTGATCTCCGCGTCGCTGCACGAGCGGCTAACGCCGAGCACTTCGTAGTAGTCTCTCTTCGCTGTCATGTGACTGGATTTGGCTGCCTATTCTGTAAGCTGTCTCGAGTTTATCTGATGGCAGGGCGAATGGCAAGACAAGGGGGCCGGGCACTACTACGCCCAGCCCCCGGACACGTCTTCTATACCTCTCGGAACTCCCCCTCGACTGTGCCCTCGTCCTCTGGCTTTTGAGGTTCTGGCCCACCTCCGGGCGGTGGTGGCGTGGCACCCGGCTGCTCATACATGGCAGCGCCAATCCGCTGCATCGCCTCGGTAAGTTCCTGGGTCCTGCGGCGGATGAGGTCCACGTCCTGGCCCTGCAGCGCCTCTCTGACGGCAGCAGCCTTGGATTCGACATCGCTACGCACGTCGGCCGGAACCTTGTCGCCTAGATCCCGCAGCGTCTTGTCCGCGGTGTAGGCGGCCTGGTCGCCGTAGTTGCGCGCCTCTATCTCTTCCTTTTTTCTGCGGTCGTCGGCCTCGTGGGCCTTGGCCTCGTTGACCATGCGGCCGATCTCGTTCTCGGTCAGACCGCTGGAGGCGGTGATGGTGATGTGCTGTTCCCGCCCCGTGGCCTTGTCCTGGGCAGAGACGTTAAGAATGCCGTTGGCGTCCAGGTCAAAGGAGACCTCGACCTGAGGTACACCCCTGGGGGCCGGCGGTATGCCGTCCAGGATAAACCGACCCAGCGTCTTGTTGTCCCCAGCCATGGGACGTTCGCCCTGCACCACGTGGACTTCCACGCTGGTCTGGCCGTCCGCGGCCGTGGAGAAGATCTGCGACGTGTGATACGGGATCGTCGTGTTCCGCTGCACCAATGGGGTGGCCACGCCGCCCAGGGTCTCAATGCCCAGGGTCAGCGGAGTGACGTCCAGAAGCAGGACGTCCTTGACCTCGCCGCCCAGCACTCCTGCCTGGATGGCGGCCCCTAGGGCCACTACCTCGTCGGGATTGACTCCCTTGTGAGGCTCCCTGCCAAAGAACTTCCGCACCGCCTCTTGCACCGCGGGCATGCGGGTCTGTCCTCCGACCAGGATCACCTCGTCCACGTCGCTCGGGCTCAGCTTCGCGTCCTCCAGGGCCTGGCGGCACGGCGGGATGGTCTGCTCGACGAGGCCCCCCACCAGTTGCTCCAACTTGGCCCTGGTGAGGGTCATGGTCAGGTGCTTGGGTCCGCTGGCGTCGGCGGTGATGAACGGCAGGTTCAGCTCGGCCTGCATCACCGTGGATAGCTCGACCTTGGCCTTCTCCGCAGCCTCCTTGAGGCGCTGAAGGGCCATACGATCCCCGCGAAGGTCGATGCCTTGTTCCTTCTTGAATTCGTCCGCAATGTAGTCGATGACCCGCTGGTCGAAGTCGTCACCACCGAGATGGGTGTCACCGTTGGTGGAGAGCACCTCGAACACCGGAGGGTCACCGGCCTCTATCTCCAGGATGGAGATATCGAAGGTCCCGCCTCCCAGGTCGTAGACGGCGATCTGCTCGTCCTTCTGCTTGTCCATGCCATAGGCCAGAGCGGATGCCGTTGGCTCATTGATGATGCGCAGCACCTCCAGCCCGGCTATGCGGCCGGCATCCTTGGTCGCCTGACGCTGCGAGTCGTTGAAATAGGCGGGTACGGTGATCACTGCCTGGGTAACAGTCTCGCCCAAATAGGCCTCGGCGTCGGTCTTGAGCTTTTGCAGAATGAAGGCCGATATCTCAGGGGGTGAGAACTCCTTTCCCCCCATCACGACTTTGGCGTCTCCATTGGGTGCCTCAGCAATCTTGTACGGCAGGAGCTCGATGTCGTACTTCACATGGGGGTCGCTGTATTTGCGCCCCATGAGCCTCTTTATCGAGAATATGGTGTTATCGGAGTTGGTGACCGCCTGTCTCTTGGCCACCGTTCCCACCAGCCGCTCCCCCTGTTTGGATACCGCCACCACGGAGGGAGTAAGTCGTCCGCCCTCCGAACTAGGGATAATCGTCGGCTCTCCCGCCTCCATAATCGCCACAGCGGAGTTTGTGGTTCCCAGATCAATACCAATGATCTTAGCCATGTTCTACCTGGTCCTCCTTACCTAATCATTCTCTCGTTTGTTTTCGTCGCTAGGCCTGGCCGCGACTATAACCGTGGAGGGTCGCAGCACTCGGCCTTGAAGTCTGTAACCTCTTTGCAGTTCGTCAATGATCTCGTCGTCCTCGTATTCGCTGGTCTCCTCGCGGACCACAGCGTGATGGAACTGAGGATCGAACATCTTGCCGACGGCTTCGATCTCGGTGAGTCCTTCCTGCTCGAGCGTGGTGTGCAGTGCGCGCTCGATGAGCCGGATTCCTTCCATCCAGTCTGTTCCCTGCACCTGGTCAGGCACGCTCTCCAGCGCCCTCTCCAGGTCATCGAGGATGGGCAGCAGCTTGGTGATAAGGGTGGCATTGGCAAGGCTGACGAACTCACTACGCTCGCGCTCAATGCGCTTCTTGTAGTTGGCGAACTCTGCCTGGAGGCGCTGCAACCTGTCCAGGTATTCTGCAGCGTCAGCCTGGGCTTTCTCCAGTTCGCCAATCACTTCCTCAGCCGCCGCCTCGGCTGGCTTTTCCCGTATTCTTTCGTCCAATTGCTGTCTTGCCTCCTGGGGCTCTAGCCGCCCAGACGCTGAGCACTAGGTGTACCGCTCCCGTACGAGTCTGCTCATCAGGTCAGCCATGTAGCTTACCATCGGTACGTTCCGATTGTAGGGCATGCGTAGAGGGCCCATCAGCCCGACCACGCCGGTGGTCCGCCTGATTGCTCCATACCGCGCCAGAACCAGGCTGAAGTCCCTCATCTGCGGCCATCTCTCTTCGCCTCCGATGACGACCTGAACCCCAGCTCGAGAAAGCGCTATCTCGGCCACGATGGACTCGAGACGGCCGGGTTCCTCCAGTATTCCTACCACCCTCTCCACCTTTTCGGCGGCGGCAAATTCGGGCTGCCTCAGGATATTGGCGAAACCGTAGCGGTGCAACTCCAGGTCGTGGGGAAGGTTGGCCTGCGCCATCAGGTCAGCGATCTCTTCCGCCAACTGAGCTTGGGTGGAGGTAAGGTTTGATGCCCTGGTCTTGACCTCCTCACCGGTGAGGTCCGCAAGCAGAGCGTTGAGTTCTTCAGCCGTTGCGCGCAGCGGATCCTGCGTCTGGCTGGCGCTAAGGCTCACAATGCGCCGCCGCATGGTGCCGTCTTGAAGTACTATAGAGACGAGCACATTGGCTTCGCTGATGCGGACCAGTTCCGCTCGCTTGAAGCGTGGGCGGCGAGCAGTGGGCGCGGTGACCAGAGAAGCGGTGTCCGTCATGCTAGTCAGGATCGCGCCTGCCAGTCTGATCCACTGCTCCAGGTCCCTATCCACTTGGTGAAACTGGTGCTCGATCATGCGCCGCTCACTCAAGGGCAAGGCGGTCTCCCTCATCAGGAATCCCACAAAGTAGCGGTAGCCCAAGGGGGTGGGGGTCCGGCCCGCTGACGTGTGCGGATGCGTCAGGTAGCCCATCTTCTCCAGCCGGCCCATGTCCGCTCGCACCGTGGCCGAACTGACCCCCAGGCCGCAATGTTCAGTCAGGGTCTTAGAGCCAACCGGCGTAGCCGTGTCTATGTATTCCCGGACGATGAAGTCCAGGACTTGCTCTTCTCTCTGGCTCAGTGGCTCCATCTGTCTTCCACCCTGCATGGGTAATGGCCGCTGTGCACAGAATTAGCACTCCCCCTATCAGAGTGCTAATTCTGTAGTAATAATACCAGAAAACAGAGATTCTGTCAAATCTGCTGAGTGGTCGATTGTAGGAGGGGGTGGCCTGTCAACTGGCGAAGGCTAGGGGGCAGCGCGGGAACATCCCCCGCTAGATTGGACCGAGGACAAGCTGACCGTCAGCGGCTGGCTGTGGTGTGTTGGGGTCTGGGAGAGGCCAGAAGCTCACTGCCTGCTGTATGTGCCCGCGAGCTCTGCCTGACCCAGAACGTGCCCCTCCATGGCCTGGCCCACAGCGTCCGCGTCTGCTCCGGCAGGAAGTCCGAGGGCGGTGTCGAGCGCATACAGAGTGAAAACGTAGGTGTGCGTCTGCCCGGCAGGCGGACATGGACCTCCGTAGCCGATGTTTCCGTAGTCGTTGGGACCTTGCACGGTGCCGTCCTCAAGTTCCGCTGTGGATGGCACTCCTTCGGGCAGGCCGGTGGCCGAAGGAGGGATGTTGTAGATGACCCAGTGTACGAAGTCCACCGCCGTGTCCACACAGATCAAAGCCAGGCTCTCGGCATCCGGCGGCACGTTGGACCAAACGATTGCGGGCGTGAGGTTGGTTGGGTCGGGGCATAGCCCGTGGCGCGGTGGAATCTCGCCCCCGTGGTCGAAGGAGTCACTGGAGACCTGAAGAGGGGGGACGGCTGTCGAGGTAGACGCCGGCGTCTCTTCCGCAGTCGGAAAGGGGGTGGGCGTGGGAGGTGCAGGGGTGGGTGTATCCGGCGCGGCCGTCGGCTGATCGGCCACTGCCGTGGGCTCCTCCAACGGCGGGGCAGGTTCGGGCGCACCAGCGGAGCCACATCCCGCCTGACTCACCGCCACAGAGAGTGTCAAGACCAGGCACAGACAAGCCACTCTCCTCATGTCTTCCTCCTCACTGGTGAGCCAGCGGCTACTTGCCTCCCGCGGTTAACGCGCTGGGCCACGCGAGAAGCCAACTCTGAGCCCCACGAGCCAGATCACGAGCACCCCGATCAGAGTGGGGAGTACACCGACAACGGTGATGATCGTTGGCGCCAGCCACAACCGTTTCCAGGAGGCGACTCGCGCGCTGTGGACATCGTCAGGGTCATAAAGCACCGTCACCTCAGTGCCCACTTCGTAGTCGGGTGGTATGGAGCCGACGCCATCTGCGAAGCGCACCACCTCTCCGTTCAGGGTCCGAAAGTCCACTACCGGGACGTACGAGGCACCGGTCGCAAAAGCGACCGTCATGTTGTCCACCACCGTGCCGCGGGTGGAGACCCAGCTGCGCTCCAGTCGCACCGTCTTGTAGGCTTCAGAGAGACCGATGAGCAGGAAGGGGGCGCCCACGACTATGGGGATGAGCACAAAGAGCCAGGTATCCCTGAAAAGCGTTAATATGGCCGGCCTTCTGTTCCCCTGCGGACCCTCCATCGCCTTTCCTACTTCACGGTGCGTAGCGCAGCGGGTGGCGAGCAGACTCCTTCTCGTGGAGCATCTCTTGCACGGTGGGACGTCCCTCGATGGCCTTGCGGATGGCGGCGCGCATGGCCTTGTAGTTGTTGATCGCGATGCGGCGACGGTTGGCCGCCGAAGGGTGGACGAAGGCGTTGACGATCATCACCAGGTCATCCAGCGCTGCCTCTGGCAGGAAACCGTCCGCCAGGCTGGCCTCTATGGCCATGACGATGCCCTGGACTGCGTTCTCGTAGATGTGCCTGGCCTGTTTCTTGGTGCGCACGGTTACCGTGGGGACGAGCAGGGTACGCGGTCGCTGGAAAA
>DATEXS010000442.1:0-2072 GCA_035256725.1 Anaerolineae bacterium | reverse complement strand
TTCACCGCGCAACGAGGCCAGGGAGGCAAGCTCTGCGTCGCCCTGCTCTCGGGCCAGGCGGGTCTTGGCGAGGTCCTGTTCCAGGCCTTCGATGGAGGCGGAGTTCTGACGGTAGAGGTCCCCTTTTTCTATTCCCTCTCGCTGGTAGTTCTGCTCGATGTTCTCCCTTTCCCCCTCCTGAAGCTCCGAGCCGCACAGCGGACAGAAGGCCTCGGCCTCTTGCAGAAGATCCAGCTTCTCCCGCAGCAGGCCCATTTCTGATTTCAACTGCCCATTATGGGCCTGAAGGGTGGCTATCTGGTTGGACAGTCCCTGCTCCTGGGCCAGGAGTTGGTCTCTTTGCTCTGTCCTGCTGGCTAGCTGCATCACCCGGATACGTACTTCCTCGAGCCTCTTCTCGCGCGGTCCTGCCTGTCTGGAGCTTTTCTCCAGAGAGTCCACTGTGCTGACCAGGCCTTCCCGCTGCACGGCGAGCTGGCCTCTGGCCGCATCGATAGCCCGCAGGGTATCGGCTCTTTGTTGGCTTAGCCGGGCGTGCTGGGTCAACTTGCGCGATAGCTCCTCGTCGGCCTGCCTGGCCGCCAGCAGTCGCTGGTAGCCCTGCTCAATAATCTCTGCCCGTTCCAGGACCTCTTGATAAGCGGCGATCCTCTGCCGTGAATCTTCAATCTCTCGCTTAGCCTGCGCCACCTCCGAATCCCGTTGCTGCTTCTGAGCGGTCAAGGCTTTGAGTTCGTCCTGCCTGAGCTCCAGTTCTCTGCTCTTGGCACGCAGGTCGCGCAGTGTGCCCTCCTCGATTCGCAACCTGGCTCTGAGCCCTGAGGAAACCTCTTCCGCGCGCTTCAGTTCCTCCTCGTATTCTGGCCTGTGGGCAAGCTCCTTCTCGATCTCGGTGAGGGTGGCACTGATTTCGCGCAGAGCCAACTCGGTTTCCCTACTGCGCTGCTTGGCTCGTTCCTCCAAGTAGTCGTAGTGGCTCAGGTCGAGGATCTCGCCGAGGATACGTTTGCGGTCGGCAGGCGGATGCGAGGTGAACTCGTCGGCCCGGCCCTGGAGGAGAAACGCGGAGTTAATGAAGGTGTCGTATTCCATGTGCAGGGTTTCGGTAATGGAAGCCTGGGTCTGCCGGATGCTGTTGGCGGTCAAGGAGCGGAACTCGCCCTGGTCCATCACCTGGAACTCCAAGGTCGTGCTGCCCCTCGAGCCATTCTTCTGTCGCTGACGCAGCACCCGGTAGTGGTTGTCTGCCAGGAGGAATTCGAAATCGACCTCCATTTCCCTGGCCCCCAGGTGGATCAGCTCATCGTCCCGGGAGGCGCGGGCCTTGCCCCACAGCGCCCAGGTTATGGCGTCAATGATAGCGGACTTGCCGTGGCCGTTGTCCCCTGCCAGGCAGACTAGGTGAATGCCGGAGAAGTCGAGAGAGGAGACCTGATCTCCGTAGCACATGAAGTTACGCATTCTCAAAGAGAGAGGTATCATGCTGCACCTTCCCTCGCCCTCAGGCTATCTATTGCCCTTACGGATCTGCCCATATCATACCATCGGTGAGTCCCATGCTCAAGCCAACGTATAGACAGCGAGAGGTGTCGTCGAGGAGGGGCGGGCACCTGCCAGGGCCTACATCAGGCCAGTGGGCGAATTGCCTCGGCCTGGCGTTGGCATCCGCCAGTTGCGGCCCTCGGGGGCAGGAGGGGCGGGTGCGCAGAGCAGGCGGAGGGTGTTGGACGGCCTACCAGAGATCCAGGTAGCCTCGACGACTTGCAGAGACGTGGCCGCAGGACAGTGCCCCCGGGCAGGGCATCGCGGCTGGTTCTGGCGGCTTGTGGCCAGTGAATGGCAGTAATCAGGAACGCGGTCTGAGGGGCTACGGTACTGCCACCTTGACGCATGCCGGGACGATCTGCTATAATCTGCTACGCAACGATGGGGGAGGCCGTGCGTGATCTCGGACGATAATCTGGAGGAACGAAGACAGCTGGCCGCACAGATGGTTCTGGAAAGTGGTGTGGTCACCCCAGCCCTGGACGATGATCAGGCTGAGGTGTTGCTGGACTGGGCGCTCGCTCAGG
>DATEXS010000441.1:0-3939 GCA_035256725.1 Anaerolineae bacterium | reverse complement strand
GAAGCGGTGAGCGGCGATAGCTTGAGCTATCTGCTCAACCATCTCAGGCGGCCAATCGCGCAGGATACCACGGGCCTTCTCCGCGCCCGCCTCCGCGTGGCAGCGGCCGCTGGCCAGTTCCTCGGGCCGGCCGATATCGTGCAACAGGACCGCCGGTCTCAGCAACTCCAGATCGGCCCCCTCGGCAGTCCCTATACGCTCGGCCAGGGCCAGGACTCTCAAGACATGGTCGAAGTCGTGGGCGGGGTCGGCATCGCGATAGAACTCTCGGGCCTGCTCTAAAGTGACAGCTGCCAAGTTTCCTCCGGGAACTCAACTAGCGGTGGTGCCTCTCCGGGGTCTGCCATTGCTGGAAGCCGATGGCTAGGTCTGGGAGCCGAGACGGGACAGGAAGAAGCGTCTGGCGTCAGAGAGGTAGGTGGGAAACTGGCGCCAGAATTCCGCGGTCAGCCCCTTGCGCAGAAGGCGGCTGGGACGTAAGTAAAAGCGGCGGTAGGCCTCGTGCCACTTGCGCTCCACCAATTCGGCGGTGACTTCCCCCATGGCGAAGCGGGCTTTTTCGTCGTGGATGGCGTAATCACGCCAGTCGTGGCTGAATAGCTCCCCCTCGTCCAGGACCATTTGATACAGTTCGGTCCCGGGGTAGGGAGCGGCGATCATGAAGTTGGCCAGGTCTGGATCCAATTCCAAAGCTAGCCTGATAGTGTCTTCCATCGTCTCCTCGTTCTCGCCGGGGAGGCCAAAGATGAAGAAACCGATGGTCTGCAGACCCGCTTGGCGGGCGTTGGCGAAGGCCTGGCGGACCTGATCTATGGTCTGGTGCTTTTTCATGATGTCCAGCACCCGCTGGTTTCCGCTCTCCACGCCGAAACCCACACGCTTGCACCCGGCGGCCTTCATCAGGCCGAACAGTTCGAGGTCGGTGTTATCGGCCCTGATGCCGTGAATGGTGATCCAGGGCACGCGGTTCAGACCCTCGTCCACGAGGAGTTGACAGATCCTCTTGGCCCGTTGAAGGTCCAGAGTCATAACGTCGTCCGTAACACCTATCTCTGTGGCCCTCAGATCCACCACCAACTTGCGCCACTCTTCTATGACGTTCTCGGGCGACCGGGGTCTCCAGGTGTTGCCCGTAACCGCCTTGGAGCAGTAGATGCACTGGTACGGGCAGCCGCGGGAGGTGATGATCGTATACGAGCGGGCGTGCGGGTCTAGCCCGTCGGTGCGTGGCTGGAGGTTGGTGTACTTCTCGATCTTGTAGAGGTGGTGGGCGGGAAAGGGCAGTTGATCCAGGTCATGGGGTGGCTGGCGCGGCGGGTTGTGCACGATTGCCCCCTGCCCGTTGCGGAAGGAGAGGCCCGCGATCTCTGTCCAGGCAGTGCCGGTGAAGTGCCGCTGGCCCATGTCGGGATCAGCCTGGCCGAGGTCATTATGCAGCGCCTGCACTATCTCGACGATGGTCTCTTCGGCTTCGCCGCGCACCACCAGATCGACCTGAGGTTGTTCCAGAGATTCGTCGGGCATCAGAGTGGGGTGCGGACCGCCAAGAATGGTGATCGAGTGCTGCGTTTTTGCCTGGCGGGCCGCCTCCCACGCTTCGTGGATGAGCGGCGTGACACTGCTGATGCCCACGATGTCAAAGGGTTGCCCGACCAGCAAGTCGCTCAGGGGTTCCTCCTCCACTGACCCATCCCAGAGAAACACGTCATGCGCCTCTCGCTCAAGGATCGAGGCTAGGTACCCGAGGCCGAGCGGGATGTGTCTGCGTGAGCTCCAGGTCTGGGGCCGTGGACTGACTAGGAGAACCCTCATGCCGTCCCTCCGTTAGGTGACTATTGTAGCACAGGAGGGAGGATTTTCGCCATTTGGTGACAGTTATGCTAGACTT
Organism: Anaerolineae bacterium; assembly: GCA_035256725.1. Lineage (GTDB taxonomy): Bacteria > Chloroflexota > Anaerolineae > UBA7937 > B3-Chlor > JAUVXJ01. The sequence continues at coordinate 2,051 of DATEXS010000441.1, read as the reverse complement.
CTAGGCCAGGACAGGGTGTGGCTATGCACGAAGGAAGCGTGTCCTTCGCCAGCGCGGAAGCTAAGCCCGTTCAACTCGAGGGCGTGCTTCACATACCAGATGGAGGGGACTCTCCGCTGCCGGGCGTTGTCTTGTGTCACCCCCATTCGCTTCACGGAGGGAGCATGCAGGTTCCCGTGATAGAGACCACGGCGCGGGAACTGGCCTTGAGGGGGATGATCGCCCTGCGCTTCAATTTCCGCGGGGTCGGCCGTAGCGAGGGGAGCTTTGGCGACGGGGTCGCCGAAGTGGCAGACGTGAAGGGAGCCGTAGACTTCCTGCAAAGCCGGGGCGATGTGGCTGCCAGCCGCCTCTACCTGATGGGGTACTCCTTTGGCGCCTCGGTCGGGCTGCGCTGCGTGGAAGGGGGCGCACCTATCTCGGCCATGGCGGCGCTTTGTCTTCCTCTCGGCGAGTCCACTATTCTCCCCCTGGAGGAGAACTTCTGGCGCAAGTGGGCGAAGCCCAAGCTGTTTCTGGCCGGCGACAGGGATCCCATCTGTCCTCTGTCGGAGTTGCAGCCCCTGGTGGAGCTGCTACCTGAGCCAAAGCAGTTGATGGTGCTCCATGGGGCTGATCACTTTCTGTGGGGTCGGGAGCAGGAGGTGGCGGTGCACATTGCGGAGTATCTGGGAGGTCTGTATTGACCTGGAGTCTGTGTTGTGAGCGGGTCAGTGTCTGATCGAGAGGGGGGAAGGCCATGGCTGCGAGAGAGAGGTTGGAGAAGTACCTCCGCGAGGAGGGGGTCCCATTCGAGGCGATGAGTCACCCAGTGGCCTACACCGCGCAGGAGGTGGCGGCTGCGCAGCACACACCCGGGAGGCAGTTGGCCAAAGTGGTGCTGGCGGATGCTGATGGGGAGTTGGTCATGCTGGTGCTGCCGGCTAGCTATCGCATCGACTTCCCGAAGCTGAAGTCCGCACTGAAGGCGGGGAAGGTCCGTTTGGCCACGGAGGAGGAGTTTGCTGGCACCTTCACCGACTGTGAGGTTGGTGCCATGCCACCCTTCGGCAGCCTATATGGGCTTCCGGTCTTCGTTGATGAGTCCTTGGCCAAGGTCAGGGAAATGATCTTCAAGGCCGGTAGCCATAACACTAGCGTCAAGATGAAGTATGCAGATTACGAAAGGCTGGCAAAGCCCAAGATAGTCGATCTGGCTGTTCATCTCTGAGTGAGGGGACCCGGGTCCCGATCCGTGTCCTGCCAAACTGGCGCCCGTGACCGTCGGCAGCCGTCTGGTCTGCTGTGGGCTGACGGGCCACCTAGCTTTGTGCCTTGCGGCCACGACGGAAAGCCTCTCGCCTTGTTTGCCCCTGTCCAGTTGCAGACTTCTGATCGTTGGCGCGCGCTGGCAGGTGCTGGCACGACTGGTCGATCTCGGTGTGAGGAATAGGCAAAGGCGACGTGTTGCACGGTAGGATCATCAATTCGAGAGCGGCTGAGTATCTGAGGGTGTGGAAGAATGAGCGATAGGAGTCTAAGGTTTCGCCTTGGAGGCGGTTGGAGCGAGGTTCTAGGCTGGTTCGGGGCGGATGCAGCGGACTTAGTACCCTAGGCTGGCGCCTCTCGGGGCTGTCATCTGGCGTCTCAGCACCTTCCTCCCTCCGTCTGCCCTGATCTGGCGCACTCGTCCCTCGGTGGCAGGCATTCAACCTCGCCCGGCCGTTGAAGTGCACCCCGGTCAGCATCTTCACCGCCAGCCTTCAGGCTGAACACAGGGCATGGAGGGCCGACCTACGCGCTTAAGGGTCAAGCGATGCTTCCCCCCAACCCTTAACGGTTGGGTATCGGAAAGACGGGCCCAGTCGAGGATCAGTGCGAGTGGAGCGCTTCCTTGGACCACGAGTGGTTTGTCCCAACCTGAGAAGCGTGCTATCCTTGTGTGTTCTGAGGCCCCTCAGGGCCGTGTGCGCTGGCAGCTATGGGTGGGAGGCAGATTGCTTTGCAAGCGCCGCCGCTGCCGGACGCGCGGGGAAATCCAATCGTTAGGACCGATGGATCATTGTCGAAGC
>DATEXS010000440.1:0-4965 GCA_035256725.1 Anaerolineae bacterium | reverse complement strand
CAGGTTGCGGGACCTGCATTGAGGGCATACCAAGCGTCGTGGGAGCATCTTGGCCCCACAATCCTGGCACAGCACACCTGTCAATCGATACCGCTGATCCTGTAGACGCCAGTGTTTGGCTAGACTCATGCTGAGATCTCCATATCAGGGATGTGTCACATTTGTTGGCGGGATGCCTCCAGCGCGACGAGCAAGGCCGACAGCGACTGAGTGGTGGTCGCAGGGCTCCAGGTCTTGCCAACGCCTGCTAGTGGGGAGACTTGAGGATGTGAGTGACTGCCGTGCCCCCTGTTCCGCCGATGCTCTGGGCCATGCCCATCCGGGCATCTACCTGGTTGGCTCCGGCCTCGCCCCGCAGCTGCTGCACAAGCTCCACGATCTGATAGACTCCGCTGGCACCCATGGGATAGCCTCTCGCCTTCAAGCCACCCATGGTGCAGATAGGAATGCGCCCACCCAGAGCGATCTCACCTTCCATGGCCAGGCGCACGCCCTGGCCCTCGCCCGCGAAGCCGCAGGCCTCCAGCGAAAGCGCAGCCAGAATGGCAAAGGCGTCGTGTAGCTCGAAGATGCCGATCTCCTCCGGGCCCACGCCAGCCTGGGCGTAGGCCTTCCGAGCAGATTCGTACGCGGCTCGGAGGAAGAGGGGGTTCGGTCGGTCGTGGACGGCCACCGCATCCGTCGCCAACGCCGAGCCGATGATCTCCACGCACGAACTGGCCCTCTCCCCTGCGACATCTTCGGAGCAGAGGATCACGGTGGCCGCGCCATCGGCTGACGGCGCAGAATCCAGCAAGCTGATGGGATCGGCGACAAGTTTGGCCCTCTCGAAGGCCTCCACACTGATCGGCCGCCGATACATGGCACAGGGGTTGTTGACGGCATTGCGGTGAGCATTCACCGAGAAGTGCGCAAAATCCCTGCGCTCCAGATCGTAGTCATGCATGTATCTGCGCATCAGAAGCGCATGGAGCGCCACCAGTGAGAGGCCGTGGATCGCCTCGTACTCCTCATCGGTGGACGTGGCCAGGGCCTCCTCCACCGCAGGTCCCGGCAGGTCGGACATCTTTTCCACGCCGGTGACCATCACCGTGTCGTGCACCCCGCTGGCCACTGCCAGGTATCCCAAACGAACGGCGGCACCCCCCGAAGCGCCTGCCGCTTCGACGCGTACCGCCTCCGTGCCTGTCAGGCCAGCGAAGTCCGCAACCAGTGCCGCCACCTGCTCCTGGCCGGTCAACTCTCCCGACAGAGCGTTTCCCACGTATATGGCGTCGGCTTTGTCGATGCTCGCCTGGGCCATGGCTTGAAGCATGGAATCCGCGGCCAGGTCCCGCGTTGAGCGGTCCCAATGCTCCTGGACCGGCGTCTGTCCGATGCCCACGATGTACGCTTTGCGCAAGCTGAGAGAGACCTCCTTTGGCTCGCTTCTCGTGAAGACCAGGCCCGTCCCTGGCCCTAGTACATCACGAGCTTGCCCCGTTGCCTGGCATAGCGCGCGTAGTCGATCTCCCTGCGGCGACCAATGTAGTCGCTGATCATGGGGATCGGATTTCTCCCCCGGGTGATTCGTGCGGTAGTCACAAACGAGAAGGCGTCGCTACCGGCACCCGAGCCATAGGAGGCAAGTAGTATTCTCTGGCCTGGATCTGCTTTGTCCAGAACAGCAGCCAGGCCGATACCTGACGAGGCAGCATAAGTGTTGCCGACGAACGGCACCAGCAGGCCATCCCTGTATTGCTCCTCCACGAAACCAAGCCGCTCCGCCACTCTGACAGGAAACTTGCTGTTGGGCTGATGGAACACAACCCTGTCGTAGTCGTCCGGGCCATACCCCAATGCGTCCATCAGTCCACGTGCGGCCATGATCGTGTGTGTGAAATACGATGGCTCACCCGTGAATCTGTTGCCGTGAGTAGGGTACTGCTGGTTCGGCCTGCGGAAGAAATCCGGCGTGTCGGTCACGTACGAATGCGACCCTTCCAGATAGGCCATGCTGTCTTCCTTAGGCCCAACAATGAAGGCAGCCCCGCCGGCGCCAGCCGTATACTCCAACTGGTCCCCGGGCCTGCCTTGTGCGGTGTCTGCGCCGATAGCCATAGCGTAGTCGGCCATGCCCGAGCCTACAAAACCGATGGCCGCCTGCATGGCCTCTGTTCCAGCCTTGCAGGCGAACTCCCAATCAGCAGCCATAATGTCCGGCGTCGCGCCGACCGCCTCGGCCACGATGGTGGCCGTTGGCTTAACCGAATAGGGCTTGGATTCGCTGCCCAGCCATATCGCGCCCAACTTGCGCGGCTCCAACTCTGCCTTGCGCAGAGCGTTCCGAGCAGCCTCGATGGCGATGGTGGTGGTATCCTCGTCCAGGCCAGGCACCGCCTTCTCTTCCAGATGGAGTGTGTCCTCCCCCATCTTCCACACGCGCGAGATCTCCTCGGCGCTGATCCTGTAGCGCGGAACGTACGCGCCATAGCCAACTATGCCCACGTCTCTAAGCGGTTTCATCATGACTTGACTTTTCTCCTTCGATCGAAAATGAGTTCAAGACAGCTGCTGGACCAGCTCCAAAGCTCTGTCCAGTCGAATGACACCCTCGTCTGCCATGCGGGCAGCCACTCTGTCTACCAGATCGCCCGCTGCGCCCGCGGCTATGGCCATGCTGCGGGCATGAAGCTGCATGTGGCCGCGTTGAATCCCCTCGGTGGCCAGCGCGCGAAGCGCGGCCAGATTCTGCGCCAGTCCCACAGATACGATCACCTCAGCCAACTCCTGTGCCGAGCGCACGCCCATTACTTTCAGAGCCACAGCCGCCGCGGGATGGGCCTTGGTGGCGCCACCCACGATACCCACAGCCAGGGGCAGCTCCAGCGTGCCCACCAGATCGCCATGCCCATTGGTCTCCCACGTGCTCAGAGAGCTATACTGACCCCAGCGAGCAGCATAAGCATGAGCGCCGGCTTCTACAGCCCTCCAGTCGTTCCCCGTGGCCACCAGCACCGCGTCGATCCCATTCATGATTCCCTTGTTGTGAGTTGCAGCCCGATAGGGATCAACCTCGGCCAGCGCATACGCCCTGACGATCCGCTCGGCGACCTCGCGCCCCTCAAAACCATCGGCCGCCAACGCTGTTGCAGGGACCACAGCTCTGGCTCGAGCCAGACGTCGGTCAGCCAGATTGGACAGAATGCGCAACAGGACCCGTCCCCCCGTAAGCTCCTCCACCAGTGGCGCCAGCGCCTCCACCGCCGTGTTGATCGAGTTGGCTCCCATGGCGTCGCGACAATCGTAGATCAAGTGCACAACCAGCATAGGGCCGGCCAGTGTATCGGCCAATGCCCGAACCTCCAGGTCCCTGGCTCCACCGCCCAGGTCTACAAGCAGGGGATCCTGGCTATCAGCTACAGCCAGGAGCCTTTCCCGCGCGTCCAGTAGTCTGGCCTGAGCCTGGGCGAGGTCATCCACACCCACCACCTGGATCTGTCCGATCATCTCTGAGGCGCTTGCCTCCGCCTGGAAGCCGCCCCCCTCACGTACCAGCTTGGCCGCATGACTGGCTGCGGCCACCACAGAGGGTTCCTCGATGACCATGGGGACCAGGTAATCCCTACCGTTCACGAGAAAGTTCACCGCGATCCCCAGGGGCAGGCCGAAGACGCCCACCACGTTCTCGCTCATCCTGTCTGCCTGCTCCCTGGAAAGCCCCATGGACCCGGCCAGCGTGGCCGCTTCCCTGTCCGCCAAACCGGCACGCAACTGCACTTCCGCCAGGCGGGCGGCCGGGCTCAGTTTGTAGAACCCCGGTATTCGCGAAACGATACTGTTGTCCATTTGGTCCAAGATGGCACCAGATGCTGCAAAGACATAAAAAGAATCCACAACTCGACGTCGTGGGTTCGTCTTGCCCTCTATGTTAGCACACCAGCACTGTCAAAAACTACCACACTTGAATTGCCGCCGCCGTGGACCGAAGATCGGCGGCCTTCCGCCCCACTCTGCAACTCTGGGGGGAGTGATTGACACACCAAGGTGCAGATTCTATAATACCTCCGCGCCATCCGCGATTCTGTTCTGTGCCCCTGGGGAGGCCAAACCATGATCGATTTCACACTGACTGATGAACAGCGCGCCTTGAGGGAACTGGCCAGGGCTTTTGCTCAGCACGAAATCGCCCCCCTGGCGGCTGAGTACGATCGTGAGTCAAGGCACCCTGCGGATGTGCTGGAAAAGGCCCACGACATAGGCCTGATGAACATGATCGTGCCGGAGGAGTACGGCGGAGCAGGCCTGGGGATGATGGAGACCTGCCTGGTCACCGAGGAGTTGTCGGCAGCCTGCTCGGGGATTGGCATCGCAGTAGTGGCCAACACCCTGGCCTTGACCCCTTTCCTGCTGGCTGGATCGCCCGAGCAGAAAACGGCCCACGTGGAGCCTTTGTGCAGGGGACCCCATTTGGCCGCTCTATGTATGACCGAACCCCAGGCCGGTTCCGATCTGGGAGCGATACGAGCTACGGCCCGGCGCGAGGGTGACCACTACATCCTCAACGGCACCAAAACCCTCATCGACAACGGCGGTGTCGCCCGGCTGTATTGCCTGTTCGCCTTGACCGACCCCTCACAAGGCCTCCGGGGCATGTCGGCCTTTGCGGTTCCTGCCGACCTTCCAGGGGTATCGGTTGGCAAACATGAGGACAAGATGGGACAGCGCGCCATCAACACCAGCGAGGTCATCTTCGAAGAAGTCCAGGTCCCTGCGGGCACCAGGCTGGGCGCGGAGGGACAGGGCTTCGGCATTTTCCTGGAGACCCTCAATCGCAACAAACCGTGGATCGCGGCAAGTGCCGTCGGAGTTGCTCGCGCAGCACTGGAGGCCTCATCCAGATATGCCCGGGAGAGGGAACAGTTTGGACACCCCATCGCCTCCTTCCAGGCCATCCAATTCAAACTGGCAGACATGGCCATCAAG
>DATEXS010000439.1:0-2243 GCA_035256725.1 Anaerolineae bacterium | reverse complement strand
AAGGCTCACTCTGTCCGGCTCCCGGGTACCCCACGAGCTGCATCCACAGCACACAGCCAAGATGTCTACATTCTAGGGCCGATCGGCAGAGGGCCAGCCTCGCAGGAGGAGGCCGCTGCGAAGGCGGCGGCGCTGGTGTTCGGTACTTAGCCTGGGGCGTAGGTTTGCAGTCTGTTTGCAGACCGGCCCGCACCAACCAGAAAGCCCCGCGCATACGGGGCTTTTCTGAATCTATCTTCTGGTACCCCCATAGTTGTCATTTATAACTTCAGAATAGGGGTGGCGGAATGTCACCCGCCTCCTTCTCCAGATACGGATGTGATATTGGCACCCCACAGGCGTTGTAGTTGAACACCGTCGGGGCATAGGTGCCGACAGCGATGTTTGTGAAGCTGTAAGACCCGGTGGTGACATTGATGCTGCCATCTGAGGAAGCGGCACGCACATAGACATGATAGGGGAGGGGTTGGCGGGCCACCTCGGAAGTCGCAAGGATAGAAGGCAGCGTGCCCTGCTGTTTCATCTTACCAGAGGCTCTGCTCGCCAGGTGAAGCCGTCGCACCACAACGTCGAATGGACCAAGCTGCTCTCCAGGGGCCAACACGATGATGAAATCGTGCGCGCGGAGGCTGTCGCTCCGTAGGGCCCTTCGACCGCGGCTCCGGCTCGTGTTAGAATCCTGACGAAAGCTGAAGGAGGCACACAATGGGACGCAAGGAAAAGGGCGGCAAGAAGGTCAAGAAGCCTAAGCAGGACAAGGCCAAGAAAGGGCCGAGCGGGAAGTAAGACGACATCGATGTCCTAGACGACGCAGTTGACAAGACCGGGCCTTTGCGGCCCCGTCTTCGTTCTCGGCGCGCGCATGATGGGCGGCCACGACGTCGAGCCGGCGGCCGAAGGTCTCGGGTGGCAGAATCACATCCGTATCTGGAGCACCGACACTCCCAGCCAGTCCGGACCAGCCCTGGGGCACGATGCCCTCATGGACATCCAGCGCTACGATCTCAGGTAGGCGGCTGTTTGAGGCGCGAAGGGACGGATGGAGTATTGGCACCCCACACGCTGGAAGATTGTGTCTGGCGCATGGAGCAGTGTAGGCTAGAGATAGAGAAGCTCGCCAGCAGCGTTGCCCTGGCCGAGTACGAGCAGGAAGCGGGACCGGCCCGCCTGGCCAAACTCGCCAGGTCCGTCCAGTAAGGAACACTCCCCGGCAGCCAAGAAGCCGATCTTGTTCTCGAGGCCACGAAGGTTGGCCTCAGAGTGTGTCGCCGTCCCCTGCGGAGAGCCCGCGACAAGACGAGGGAGCAGCCAGACCAGGAGAGATGACAGACAGGATGACGGGCGGATCCCAAAGCGACGAAGATCGGGAGGACGTTGCTCTCCGGCACCAGGTGTTGCGCCGTCCGGGCGCCGACGAGTTCGTTGATGCGTCGGACGACGATGACGAGCCCAGGCGGCAGGTCCTGCCACGTTTCGCCGAGGTTAGCCCCCAAGACGAGGAGGTTGTCCCTGTCCTGCCGCGAGCAGAGCCTCGGCCACCCGGTGAGACCGTTGAACTCTTGGCAGCGCCGGAGGTGAAGGTCGATGCGGAGGAGGAGCCAGAGCGAGAACCGGATGGGGTGGCCCTGGAAGACCAGGAGGGCATTGACGATCCGGTCCGCATGTACCTCAGCGAGATCGGGAAGGTGCACCTCCTCTCCGCCAAGGATGAGAAGCGCCTGGCCCGCCAGATGGAGGAGGCCAAGTACATTGAGCGCATCGAGAAGCGGTGGACGGAGGAGCACGGCCACCGTCCCACGGGCGTCTACATCACCCTCGCCGTCCTCGACGAGCTCCACCAGTCCAGGCGTGTATTCGACAGCGTAGTCAAGCACCTGCATCTGGGCAAGGGCACCATCCCACAGCACATCACTGATCCCACGTTCCGGAAGGTCGTGGACGGTGAGATGGACCTGGACCTCGCGCAGCGCGTGGCCGAGAGCCTGCGTCTCGAACCGGCGCAGGCCGAGCAGGCGCTGGTCCGCCTCTCCATCGTCACCCACATCCTCAACCCGGAGCTGCTGGCCGCCGTGGAGCGAGAGGCGGGCGGCGACACAAAGCTCTTGCCTCCACCCTGGCACGTCCAGGATCACCTGGTGCAGCACGAGCCCTTTTTCTGGGCCTACTTCGTCGGCCTGAAGGATAACGGGCACAGGGCGGAGAAGCGCCTGACCGAGGCCAACCTCCGCCTGGTGGTCAGCGTG
>DATEXS010000438.1:0-7519 GCA_035256725.1 Anaerolineae bacterium | reverse complement strand
GTCCCCCCGGTGCCGAAGGCCTCGTCATCCGGATGGGCGAAGACCGCCATCAGGGTCAAGCCGCTGGATCTCATTCCAGGCGCCCCACTATTCCCGCATACTTCTCATGGATCAAGGCCCTGTCGAACTCCCAGAACTCCTCCAACATCTCGTCCTGTTCCTGTCTGGTGAAGTGCTCCATGCAGGGCAGGAAAAAGTGCTTGTCCTCCTTCTCTATGTGCGCTGGATAGAACTCAACAAGGTCCCGCAGAGTACGGGCCACCGCGTCAAAGGCCTGGTCATCGCCCTGCAAATGGCGTTCCTTGGCCGCGACCAGTGCCGCAGTGGTCTTCCTGCCATACACGTGCTCCTCTATCAGTTCCCGCATGGTCCGGCTCTGCTCACTAGATAGCGGCTTTTTGGCTAACTCGCGGAACAAGATGTCCTCTTCCTTGCCATGATGACATCGATCGGCATAGGTCCTTATGAAATCCACGGCGATGTCGATGAAACCGGGGTCCAGTTCCTCCCCGGCGTTCAATCGCCCCAGTTCCTTCTCCATCAGCGCAATCATGCGCTCGATCAGTCGGTGCTCCTTCATCAAGGGGCCGATAGGCATCATCTGACTACCCTCCTAAGCACGAAGACGAACTGCCCAGCCAACGCGACCCAGATAACGCCGGGACCTGAGAACCTGAGCCCTTCGCCCGACCTTAGCGGTCGGCAGAATGTGGCAGGGGTGACGCGAACGTCCGCGTCACCTCCCATGTGCTCGCCATTGTCAGCGCAGCGACAGTGCGCCATCGCCGGCGGATGCCGCGCAAGCGGCCAGACAACTACTCAGTGTCCTCCGCGCCCGCGGCTGCCCCGCGTTCGCCCAGTTGTCTGTCGAGCATGAACAAGCCCATGGGCTGCTCGAAGACCCTCTTCAACTGCTCCACCACCTGCCCGGCGCTCTCTTCTTCTTCCACCTGTTCCGTGATGAACCACTGCAACTCGATCTGAGTTGCGTGGTCATTCTCCTTGGAGGCCAGTTCGTAGAGCCGGTTGATCATCCCGGTGACCTTGCGCTCGTGTTCCAGCACCTGCTGGAACATCTCCAGGGGTGACTTCCAGATGGGGGGAGGCATCTCGATGGCCTTGAGCACGACGCGGCCGCCTCTCGCGTTCACGTAATCGAAGAAGTGCATCGCATGCCCCACTTCTTCCTGCGCCTGAGCCAGCATCCAGTCGGCAAAACCTGGCAGGCTCTCGGCCTCGCAGTAGGCCGACATAGACAGGTACAGATACGAGGAATACAACTCCTTGTTGATCTGTTCGTTGATCGCATCCTCAAGCTTCTTGCCTAGCATCGCCATATCTCTCCTTTCGCCACCGGTATCCCTCTGTGGTCAATATATCACACTCAGTTCGCTCCGACAACGGCTGTATCTATGGCGACACGTCAGTCGTCGCTCGCGTGCTCGCATCACCTCGGCGACGTCAGTTACCCGACCAACACCGGGACAGCGAGGTGTGGAAGCGCTGACCACCAACGTAGACCAGATTGACGGTCATTGGCTGCGATACTTTCTACCATAGCAGGAATGAATTGGCAACAGAGCGGTCACTCGCCAAGCTCAAGGGATGCCTACAGATCTCCAAGCTTGCCGGACGCCGCCAACGGGTGATAGAATTGGTGAAGATGGGCCGGCCCCCGAGTTCTCTGCCAACCCAAGGGACCAGCTCGTCTAGGACCACATCACGTAGATGGTCGCCTGAGTTGCATAGCACCAGTGGTCTCCCTGGGCACCAGCAAATATGCCCAACCAAGTCAGCTCTTGCTGACACGAGCGAGACGCGACAACAGGCCTGTCACCCCAAGTAGATAGGCCCCACAATCAGTAAGGAGCCCTGCCATGACTCGTGAGACGTTTGACCGAGAGCTACAACGTTTACAGGACGAGGTCCTGGTTCTGGGCAGCCTCGTGGAGGAGGCGATTATCCAATCCGTCGAAGTCCTGAAGCGGCGTGACCTCGACGGGGCGCGCCGTCTCATCGCCGAGGACCGGCGCGTGATCAACGAGAAGCGCTTCGCCATCGAATCAGAGGCCTTGACGCTCATCGCCACCCAGCAACCTATGGCCGGGGACCTGCGGGTGATCGCCGCCGTGCTCGAAATCGCCCATGAACTGGAGAGGATGGGCGACTACGCCAAGGGCATAGCCAAGATCAATCTGATGATGGGAGATGAGCCTCTCCTGAAACCCCTGATCGACGTTCCCCTCATGGCGGAGAAGGCTCGCGACATGCTCCACAGGGCTCTGGAGGCCTTCGTGAACCGAGACGTGGACCTGGCCCGGGCCATCCCGAAGCAGGACGATGAGGTAGATGCCCTTTACAACCAGGTCTACCGAGATTTGCTTGCGCTGATGATGCAGAACCCCCGCGACATTGACCGGGCCACCTATCTCCTGTGGGTCGCTCACAACCTGGAACGCACCGCCGACAGGGTGGCCAACATCTGCGAGCGGGTCATCTTCATGGTCACCGGAGAGATGGTGGAGATGGACGTTGATGATCGGGGTGTGGCCAGCATCCGGTGAGTTTCACGCACGCGGAGCCGGCAACTGTCCCGCCATGCAAGAGCGTAGCACGACCGTCGAGGTCCTATGGGCCAAGGACCTCACTACCCGAAGCGGCCAGTGATATAGTCGTCGGTGCGGGTATCCCGTGGCTTGGTGAACATCTGCTCTGCGGTGCCGTGCTCCACCAGTTCGCCCCTCAGCAGGAATGCGACTTGATCCCCGATGCGAGATCCCTGCTGGATGTTGTGGGGCACAATGACAATGCAGTGGTCCCGCTTCAGCGCCAGCAGAGCTGTCTCCACCTTCATGGTGGAGATGGGATCCAACCCTGAGCAGGGCTCGTCCAGCAGGATCACCTCCGGCTGCAGGGCCAACACCCTGGCCAGGCAGAGTCTCTGCTGCTGGCCCCCCGACAGCGCCATGGCAGGCTCTTGGAGCCGGTCTTTGACCTCATCCCATACCGCCGCTGCCCTCAGCGATTTTTCCACCAGGGCATCGAGCTCACCTCTGTCTTTGCCACTCCTGAGCTGCGGGCCGTACGCTACATTCTCCCATATCGATAAGGGTAGCGGCACGGGCACCGCGAAAACGATGCCCACACGAGTCCGCAATTGAGTCACACTGACGTCAGCATCGTGGATGCTCTTGCCGTCCAGAAGTACCTCGCCTTCCAGTCGCCCTTCCTTGGCGAGGTCGGCGAGCCTGTTCAAGATGCGGAGCAGGGTACTCTTGCCAGACATGCCCGGCCCGATGATGGCTAGGATCTCCCTGTCCGCGATCTCCAGGCTCAAGTGCTGGAGCGCGGCTTGGCCGCCATAGTAGAAGCTCACATCGTTGAGGATGAACTTCGCTTGCGCGGTCATCACTTAAGCCTTTGTCACCACTGGCGACGACGGCGGTAGTAGCGTCGGATGAGAGTGGCCAGCAGGTTCATGGTCAGAACAAAGACCAACAGTACAAGTGCCGTGCCGTACTGAATCTTGATAGGCATGCCGGGCACCTGGGTCGAGATCACGAACAGATGGTAGGGCAAAGCCATCGTCTGGTCGAAGACCGAATGGGGAAGCCGGGGCAGGAAGAAGGCGGCCACCGTGAAAAGGATGGGAGCCGTCTCACCGGCAGCACGCTCCAGACCCAAGACCACTCCCGTCATGATACCTGGCAGCGCCTGCGGCAGAATCACCTTCCGCACACCCTGCCACGTGGTCCCTCCCAGAGAGGCGTTCACTACCCGAAAGCTCTGGGGCACAGTTGTCAGCGCCTGCTCCGTGGTGCTGATAACCACCGGCAAGGTCATGATCCCCAGCGTCAGCGAGCCGGCTAGAATGGACATGCCGAATCTGAGGAAGATGACAAACAGGCCGAGTCCGAAGAGGCCGTAGACCACGGATGGCACCCCGGCCAGATTGATGATGGCGAGACGTATGGTCCGAGTGAACCAATTGTCTGGCGCATACTCCGCCAGGTAGACACCAGCCCCCACACCCAATGGTATGGAGGTCACGCCCGCGCCCAAAGTCAACCATATGGTCCCTATGAGGGCCGGAAAAATGCCGCCCTCACGCATTCCACCTCGTGGCATGGCGGTTATGAACTCCCAACTTATGGCCCCTATGCCCTGCACGAGTATGTAGCCGATAACGAGAACAAGGGGTATGAGCACACTCACTGCCGCCACCGTAATGATGCCGAAGGCCACCTTCTGTGCGGTGTACCGCGGGATCCTCACGCCAGGAACCTCCCCCCGCCCCCGCGCTGCTGCCGGAAGATGGTCAAGGCTGCCGCAAGGTTGATCAGGAAGGTGATAATGAAGAGCGCCAGGCCCACCACAAACAGCACGTGGTAGTGGGTGCTGCCACGCGCCACCTCCCCCATCTCTGCCGCAATGGTGGCCGTCATGGTGCGGACTGGTCGCAGAAAGGCATCCAGTCCCAAGGGCATCCTGGCCGCGTTTCCTGCCACCATCATCACGGTCATCGTTTCGCCGATAGCACGCCCCACACCAAGCATCACCGCAGTGACGATGCCTGGTCGGGCGGCCGGAAGCACTACTCGCCAAACGGTTTGCCACTCAGTGGCGCTGAGAGCGAACGCAGCGTGACGGTAGGAATCAGGCACTGCATCGAGCGCATCTTCCGCAATGCTGATGATGGTCGGGAGCGCCATGTAGGCCAAGAGCAGCACGCCGGTCAGTGCGGTCAAACCAGTTGGCGCCCCGGAAAACTGACGAACCAAGGGGGAGACGAGTTGAATGCCGATGAACCCTATCACCACCGAAGGTATACCGGCGATGACCTCGACGGACGGTTTGAGGATCTCTCTTACCCACGACGGCGCTATCTCTCCGATGAAAATGGCCGTCGCCACGCCGAGGGGGAGAGAGATAGCAATCGCGCCCACTGTCACCAGGAGCGATCCCAGAATCAGGGGCATGAGTCCATAGATCTCGAAAGTGGGGTACCACCTCTGCCCCAGCAGGTTTGACAGAGGGACCTCCACAAGAGAAGGTACTCCCTCCCTGACCAGGAACAAGAACATGACGAGCACCAAGGCAATGGCCGATACGCCCATCAGACGTATCAGTTGCTCAACAAAGAACTCGCGCCAGTCCACGTCCTTGGGCACTTCTGGGATTGGCACTGACTGCTCCTTGGGATCGGGCGCTTCCCGAAAACGCGTCAAGAGCCTGACAACGGAACGAACCCCAGCTCCGCCACTATTCTCTGACCGTCATCGCTCACGATCCAGTCCAGATACTCCTTGATCGCCCCTGTTGGCTCTCCCCTGGTGTACATGTACAGCGGCCGCGCGATGGGATACGTGCCGTCCTTCACTGTGTCGATCCCTGGGGGATAGAACGGCCCCGTCTCGTCGAGACCGACCTTCACCGTCTTCTGGTGGGGAGTCACATACCCCAGCCCATCATAGCCGATGGCATTGGGGTTCTGCGACACCTCCAGGCCTATGATCTCCGACGACGGCAACAGCAACGCCTCCGGAGAGAAGAGCTCATGGTTCTGGGGATCCCCCCGCCGCACCACCTGCTCCAGGAAGTACACGTAGGTCCCCGAGTTGCTCTCTCTTGAAGCCAGAACGACCGGCCTGTCCTCGCCTCCCACATCTTGCCAATTCGTGATGCGGCCGGTGAAGAGGTCGGAGAGCTGAGGGATGGAGAGTTGATCGATGGGATTGTTTGGGTTGACCACCACGGCGATGGCATCCAGAGCCACCACGTGCTCAACCGGTTCAATGCCTCGCTCCTGCGCTTGCAGGAATTCCTCCTCTTTCATCTCCCGCGAAGCATTGGCGATATCGGTTGAGCCGTTGATCAACGCTGCGATGCCCGTTCCGGACCCTCCACCTGTCACCGATATGGAGACCTCAGGATGGAGTTCGTGGTAGGCTTCCGCCCAGGCAAGCACCAGGTTGACCATGGTGTCGGAACCCACGTTGGTGATGCTGATGGCGGGAGTGGAGGGTTCCGTCGGAGTCGACCCTAAGCAAGCAACGAGGAGGAAAAAGGGGAGGGAGAACAGCAAAAGGCCCTGTGACAGACGTCGCAAAAGCGGAGCTCTCCCAATTCTTTCCACGACACTCATTATAGCGACCGCCCAACCTCTCGTCAAGCATCCGGAATCTGCTACTTAGGCTGTGGACTGGGAGGATGTTGCGGCGCCGGTTGAGTCCCCCCATGTGAATGGCCCCCGTCCGCATCCCGCCTTTCCTCTTGCTCAGCGCCCCTCCGCTGTGCTAGAATGGCGAGCCGGGAGCGCTCACGGAGTTCCGGCTGCGGGAGCAACGCCTTGCACGACAACAGGATGGAAGTCAGAAACGTCAACTTCTACTACGGCGAGACCAGGGCTCTCCACGACGTCAGCCTGGGTGTCAAAGACAGGCAGATTACCGCCCTTATCGGCCCCTCAGGTTGCGGCAAGTCCACCTTCCTGCGCCTGCTCAACCGTATGAATGACCTCATACCCGGCACGAGGCTTGAGGGCAGCGTCCTTCTGGACGGCCAGGACATATACGCTCCCGACGTGGACGTCGTGGACCTTCGCAAGCGTGTGGGTATGGTCTTCCAGAGACCGAACCCTTTTCCGCAGTCGATCTACGCCAACGTCGCTTTCGGCCCCCGGGTCCTGGGCCTGGAAGATGATCTGGACAGAGTCGTGGAGACCAGCCTCAGGGCCGCGGCGCTCTGGGACGAGGTCCGGGACAAACTGAACAGTTCGGCCCTGGATCTGGCCGCTGGCCAGCAACAAAGACTCTGTATTGCCCGTGTCCTCGCCGTCGAACCGGAAGTGATCCTGCTGGACGAGCCCTGCTCAGCCCTGGACCCCGTGGATACCCTGGAGATCGAGGAACTGATGCAGGAACTGAAGAAGGAGTACACCATCGTCATTGTGACCCACAACATGCAGCAGGCAGCCAGGGCTTCAGACTGGACTGGCCTCTTCTGGTTGGGCGAACTGATCGAGTACAACGCCACAGCAACGATTTTCACAACACCACAAGATCCCAAGACCGAAGCCTACCTCACTGGCCGAGTGGGTTGAGGAGCGCCATGAAGACTAGAGTGCTGTTCCTGTGCACTGGCAACACGGCCCGCAGTCAGATGGCCGAGGCCTTTCTGAGACGTTACGCTGGCGATCGCTTCGAGGCTTACAGCGCCGGACTGGAGCCCGGAGAGATCCATCCCTACATCTTCAAGGTGATGCAGGAGATCGGCCTCAACCTCGCCGGACAGCGCTCCAAGCACGTGAATGAGTACATGGGCAAGCTGCACTTCGGCTACACCATCACCGTCTGCTCTGTTGCCGAAGAGCGCTGCCCCAGCGTGTTCCCCGGTATGGGCCAGAGGCTTCACTGGGCCTTCGAGGACCCGGCGGCCTTCGAAGGAGCGGAGGAGGAAAAGCTGGAGAAGTTCAGAGAGGTGCGCGACCAGATCGACGAGCGCATCAAGCAGTGGCTGG
>DATEXS010000437.1:0-19342 GCA_035256725.1 Anaerolineae bacterium | reverse complement strand
CGCCACCGCCAGGTCGCCGCTGGAAAACTCTTCCAGGAACCTGGAAAGGGAATCCAGGGCGCGGGCGAAGACGGCCAACGTATGGGGACTATGATTCGAGGCTTCCAGACTTTCGAGGAACGCGACCTGGTCCTGGGCGAGCGATGGTGTCGACATGATGCCTCCCATGTTTCGACACCGACAGTCCAAGGCCTAGTCCCGAGCGTTCCCCCAGCTCTATGGGTTTGTACGGCTACGGGTCGGTGAGGGTATTCGATTAGAGGTGCCGGCGACCGGACTTGAACCAGTGACCAAGGGCTTATGAGTCCCCTGCTCTACCAACTGAGCTACGCCGGCATACTATGGCCGATGACCGGGAGCGGTCATCGGCCTTTTGGTGATGGTAGCGGGGGTTGGATTCGAACCAACGACCTCCGGGTTATGAGCCCGACGAGCTTCCACTGCTCTACCCCGCAACGTCTTCGGTGATTATTATAGGCTATTGCCGTAGGGAAGTCAAGTGACGGGCGAATTACTCTTCGCCTCCGAGGAGCAGATCGGCCCACTGCTGCCAATAGGGTCGCGACTCTCCCTGGACAGATTCGTTGTCAAGGCCCTCCTGTAGTTCTGCTGCCGACTCTGCCGGCTGGAGCACGACCACCACTGCGGTCTCTCCTGGCTCGACCAGCTTGAGCCTCTCTCGAGCTATCCGCTCGACATAGCCGTCGCTGCTCACATAGAGGAGCCTTCCGCGCAGTTCATCGTTGGTAACGCCCTCACGGTCTACTTGCTGCCTGAGCCACTCCACCTGGCGCTGGTTCCGATAGTTGTCCAGCGCCTTACGGCCGAAGTCGATCGTCAAGATGGCGACCACGGTCAAGGTCACCACGGTGACGACCTTGGGCAGGGAGATCATGCTCTGACGCTTCTTCTTGGTCACAGTACCTCACTATACAGACAAGGGCAGATGCAGGCCCCAGATTAAGCGATGAGTGGAGATGGCGGGAATCGAACCCGCGTCCAGAGAATTAGGGCGAAGACTTCTACAAGCTTGTTCGGCGTTTTGATCTTTGTCGCCCCCGAGGTCCTCCTGCCGACGAAGTACCTCGACGGCTAGCCGATGCCGGGTTTCCCCCTTTGCCGGACCCTATCGGCATCCGGACCGGCGCACTCCGGCCTTATGACACTCGATCCCGGCCCGCCAGAGCGGGGCCGGGGGAGCGTGGCTGCTTACGCAGCCAGTGCGAGTTGATGCTCGCCGTTTGTTCTTAGGTTGCCCCTGTTTTTCGAGGTGGAGCACCTCGGCTTGCGATCCCCGACCAACGTTCCCTGTCGAAACCTATCATCCCCACGAAACGCCTGGACAGATCGAAAGAGGACAAGCAGGTGTACCCCCGATTCTGTTTGGACCGTCATCTGTCTCCGGGCCGGTGGCCCGGGTGACGACTGCCTGCAGGGAGGGTATCCCTCCTGGCGTCATCACTGCGGCAAGAGCGGATTGCCTACAGGCAGCCCGCCCCGCTTGCCTTGCTCCCAGTCAGACATTCACCTAGCCATTGCCGTCACCGACAATGCTGGTGGTCTCTTACACCACCTTTTCACCCATCACCTACAGGCCGACCCACAAAGGGGCTGGCCTGATGGCTGGTCTGTTCTCTGTTGCAGTTGTCGTCAGGGATGTCCCTGCCTGGACTTACTGTTTCGTCCAGTGACCTCGCCCACGAAGGGCCGGGAGTCGGGAAGTTCCTCTGGGACCAACGTCCCAGCGACGGTGCCCTTGCTTGCCCGCAACCATTCCTATTGTTAAGGTAGCAGACGCATTGCGCATGCGCCAGTGGCCTTTGTCAGGACCTGAACTTATTGTACCATTTTAGCGTCCGCTTGTCAAGCTTGACAGCAATCGCGGTTCCTGGTATAATAGTGATAGACCCCCTCCCCCCAGGGGTGGGGCGACGCGAGGAGATAGGATGGACGTAGCTACGAAAAAACGGGTGATCGATCGCCTAAAAAGCATCGAGGGCCACGTGCGCGGCATTGAGCGCATGGTTGAGGAGGACGTCTATTGCATCGACGTGATCAAACAGGCCCTCGCCGTGCAGCGAGCCTTAGACAAGGTGAGCGGGATCATCCTGGAGAATCACTTGAAGACCTGTGTGACAACGGCGATCAGGGGGGAGCAGGCGCAGGAAAGAGAGCGAGTGATCGGGGAGCTGCTGGAGGTCTTTGAGACAGCCAGTAGCCTCTAAGTACGGGCAAGATGTAGTAGCTCTGTTCGATAGTCCCGCGTTCTGTTTGCGTGGGCTGTCGCCAGGCAAGGTTGAGCAGGGTACGGAAAAAACGGAGGATTCAAGATGACGGAAAAGACCTACAGCATACCGAACATCTCGTGCGGGCATTGCGTGGCCACCATCGAGCGTGAAGTGGGCGCCCTGCAGGGTGTAGACACCGTGACTGGCGACGTGGATGGCAAGCAGGTGACGGTTGCCTGTGGAGACGAGAACGTGCTGTTACACGTGGAGGAAGTGCTGAAGGAGATCGGCTACCCTCCTGCTGCTTGAGTAGTTGTGGAGACCAATACTATGGCTGACCGGCCTCTGGGGGGCGAAGGCCTGCCACGCGGGCTGATGTTTGAATAGGCCGTCTGCCGTGGGAGAGAAGAACATGGGAGATAAAGAAGTCGTTTTGCCTGTCACAGGCATGACCTGTGCCAACTGCGCCATGACCATAGAACGCAGCCTGAGCAAGGCGCAGGGCGTCAAAGAAGCCAGGGTGAACCTCGCCAGCGAGAAGGCAGTGGTCGTCTATGATCCCAGTCTGGTGAGGAGTGAGGGTCTGGTGAACTCTATCCGGGAGGCCGGGTACGACGTGGTCACGGCCAGGATCGAGCTGCCCCTTACGGGGATGACCTGCGCCAACTGCGTGCAGAACGTCGAGCGTGCCCTGAGGAAGGTGGAGGGGGTCATTCGGGCTGAGGTGAACCTGGCCACTGAGAAGGCCACTGTCGAATATGTGCCTGCCTTGGTCACCCTGGAGACTCTCAGAAGAGCCGTCGAGGAGGCTGGGTATGGCGTCATACTGGCAGTAGAGGGCATGGAGGCCGAAGATGTGGAGGCGCGGGCTCGGGAAGCTGAGATCAGGCGACAAAGGCACCTGCTTTTCGTTGGGCTGATCTTCACCATTCCCACCTTTCTCCTCTCCATGGGCATGGACCTGCACCTGCTACCGCACTGGGACTATAGCAAGTACATCCTTCTTGCTCTTGCTACCCCGGTCCAGTTCTACGTCGGCTGGCAGTTCTACCGGGGTACCTGGAAGTCCCTCAAGCAGCGGAGCGCCGGCATGGATACGTTGATAGCCATGGGGTCGTCCGCGGCCTACTTCTACAGCCTGGCGGCCACGTTCCTTATAGAGGGGCACGTCTACTACGAGACGGCTGCCCTGATCATCACGCTGATTGTTCTGGGCAAGTACCTGGAGGCCAAGGCTAAAGGCCGCACGTCCGAAGCCCTCAAGAGGCTGATGGGGTTACGGGCGAAGACGGCCCGCGTGATCCGCGATGGAATCGAGGCTGACCTTCCCGTGGAGGAGGTGCAGGTCGGCGACGTAGTGGTGATTCGACCAGGTGAGAAGATAGCGGTGGATGGCGTGGTTACGGAGGGACGCTCTGCCGTCGACGAATCAATGATCACCGGCGAGAGCCTACCCGTGGGCAAGGAAGTGGGCGACGAGGTTATCGGCGCCACCATCAACAAGACAGGAAGCTTCAAGTTCCGGGCCACCAAGGTGGGCAAGGATACCGTGCTGGCTCAGATTGTGCGCCTGGTTGAGCAGGCCCAGGGCAGCAAGGCGCCCGTGCAGAGGCTGGCTGACAGAGTCGCCGGCGTGTTCGTGCCCGCGGTGATCGGAATAGCGCTGCTCACTTTGCTGGGTTGGTACTTTCTGGGAGGAGCTGGATTGGAAAGATCGCTGATCAACACGGTAGCTGTACTGGTCATCGCCTGTCCATGTGCTCTCGGATTGGCCACCCCCACGGCGGTGATGGTGGGCACGGGGAAGGGAGCTGAGCGAGGCATCCTGATCAAGAGCGGTGAAAGCCTGGAGCGAGCGGGTAGCCTGGACACGGTGATTCTGGACAAGACGGGGACGATTACCCGAGGTCAGCCCGAGGTGACTGATGTGGTGGCCAATGGGCGGCTTAGCGAGGAGGAGCTCCTCAGCCTCGCCGCCAGTGCTGAGAAGGGGTCTGAACACCCCCTGGGCGCGGCCATCGTGGAGGCGGCTGAAGCACGCGGGCTGCTCATTCAGCAGGCCCAGGGCTTTGAGGCAGTTGCCGGACAGGGCATCAGAGTGACGCTAAGCGGCAAGCGCCTGCTGATGGGTAACCCGAGGTTCATGGACGAGAATGGCATCGAGCTAGGTCCTGTCCAGGAGGTGGTGGACCGGCTTCAGTCGCAAGGCAAGACCACCATGGTCTTGGCCGTGAACGAAGAGGCGGCGGGCGTCGTGGCCGTGGCCGACACAGTCAAGGAAGGATCCAAGGAGGCGGTGGCTCGGCTGAAGTCCCTGGGCCTGGAGGTAGTGATGATGAGCGGAGACAATCTGCGGACTGCCCAAGCCATAGCTGAGCAGGTAGGCATCGACCGGGTCCTGGCGGAGGTCTTGCCCGAGGACAAGGCTGGAGAGGTGAAGAAACTCCAGGATCAAGGCCACATGGTGGCCATGGTTGGCGACGGTATCAACGACGCCCCTGCGTTGGCCCAGGCTGACATCGGTATAGCGATCGGCACGGGGACCGACGTGGCCATGGAGGTGGGAGACATAGTCCTGATGCGAGGTGACCTGCGCGGCGTACCTGAAGCCATAGAACTGAGCCGCAAGACCATGGGCACGATCAAGGGCAACCTGTTCTGGGCCTTCGCCTACAACACCGCGGGCATTCCCATCGCCGCGGCGGGCATACTGGTGCCCTGGATGGCAGCGGCGGCTATGGCCTTCAGCTCCCTCTTCGTGGTGAGCAACAGCCTGCGGCTGCGCGGAGTGAGACTAGCGCAGTAGGACCGTGCGGGGAGAAGCGGCTGACGCGCCTGGAGATCTATCCGAACAGGACGGGACCGGATCTTGTCCGGTCCCGTTGCCTTTGTGGTGGGGACGGGCAGCGGCCGCGGAGGACCGTTCGGACCGTCAGGGGACTGGACTGGCTTCCCAGAGCCTATCGCGTGCCATCCGCGCTGTGCAACTCTGCGTTCCTATCGACCTTAGTCCGGAGCAGCCTTCATGCTGTTAGTCGAACTTCAGAATCAGGACGTCAGGGAAGTGGTAGATGGGAATAGTGGGATAGCCGCGGCTGAGCAGCAGCGGGATTCTGCCAGGAAACTCTTGCAGCACCACTGAGCGGCTCAGGATCTCGTGGTAGGTAGCTATCTCTCGCGCGTAGCTCTCTGGCTGGGCGAACAGGATGCGCCAATGACCATCGCTGACGATGACGTAGTTGATGCCTTGTGCCTCGTACCAGGCCAGCTCTTCGCTGTCTATCCTCACTAGCTCAATTATGTCGAAACGGTCCTTGTCGAGGGGAATGGAGAACGCCTCGGTCACAATCTTCGACCCAGGGGGGATGTTGGTGTTGACCCACTCCGCAGCCAGGGTGCGGTGATCTCGCTCGGAGAGGGCGGCGTCGAAGTCCACTATCGCCTTGGCCGGCATAGAGACAGCCACCGCTGTGGCGAAGGCCAGCATAGCAACCTCCCGTCTGGTCAAAGCAGGCCACCTCTTGCACGCCCACGAGACGGCTTCCACCAACAGGCGGGCGGCCAGCACGGCCAGCACCGGGAGCAGGGGCACCAGGTTCCGCTCGAACCTCACGGGCCAGAGGGATATGAGCAGGTAGAAGGGCAAGACCAGCGAGAGCAGTAGAAGCTCCTGGCGGGTATGCTTCGCCGCCGCCCAGACGATGGCGGCGATGGCCAGCGCCATCACAACAGCATCCGGGCTGGTTAGCGTTCGCCCCGGATACCAGAAGGCCGTATTGGAGCCTTCGAACCCAGGCTGGCCAGCACCATAGTGGCCTAGCACCGAAGCCAGACTGCTGAGAAACGTGTTCAGCTCGAGGAAGGCGTACGGTGTGCCTAGGAAAAAGCCGCCGCCGAAGGCGGCCAGGGTCAGAGCCAGGCGGTGGCGGAGGTCGTGCCACCCTCGGCTGGCGGGCGAAAGCACCTGTGCCACGAGCACGGGGGCCAGAACCACCGCCCCGGGGTATTTGGTGGATGCGGCCAATCCTGCGAAGAGGGCCGCCAGGGCTGTATTCCTTTTGTCCGGCTCCTGTAACCCACTCGAGCAGAAGAGCAGCGACAGCGTGGCAAAGAAAGCCATAGGCACGTCGGTTGTGGCGTAGTGGGAATGGACGACGTGGAGCAGGTTGAACGTGAGGAGTGCCGACGATACGAGGCCAGTCCTGCGTCCGAACATCCGGCTGCCCAGCGCGTAGACCAGGGCCACCGTTAGTGCTCCCAACAGGCCCGTCATCAGACGGCCGGCGAAGTAGAAGCCGTAGGGTGCCGGGCTGGGGACGGTGTTTCCGTAACCTCTCGCTGCTGAGATCAGGAAGTGGGGGATGTAGCTGAGGGCCTGGATGTAGATGTAGAGGGAGGGGTAGTTGAACCAATGAGGGCTGTAGTCGCCTGTTCGGAGGATGGCTGCGGCTCTGTTCACCATGGCGTGTTCGTCGGGGTGGTAGACGTATTCGGGCAGGCCGAAGCGCGCGCCCCACACTCTCAGCAGCAGGGCTACCAGGAAGAGCGTAGTCAGAGCGGCCCAGGTCACCCAACTGGAGCGGCGGGCAACAGGGCTCGAGTCACCCCGGTCGGGTTCGTGGTTGACTGTTGTCTGCACAGGCAACTCCAATGCGGATGACCAGGAGAAAGAGAAGAATCCCACTCATCGACTCGGATGCGTCGCGTATAGCATTTTAGCATCGGGCCTGGAGGTGAGCAAGGCCAACAGCGTGGCGATCAGACAATGGCTCAGGCGACCCGCGAAGGCCGGCAGGGATGAGAGGTTGGGCGCGCCGTTGCTCCTCGGTTTCGTCCTTGGACGCCGGGAGAGAAGCGGATGAAGCGGGCAGGTATTCAGGTGCCGAGAGGCGAATGCGACACGTTGGGAACCGTCCGCCGTTGTGCTATAATGCGAACATAACTAGCGAGCATTGCGTTGCTTGCCGACCAAGATGCAGAAAAGAGAGGCTCACATAGGCAACGGGAATGTGCTGGATCTCCGTGTCAGGCTTACCGGATCGACAATCTGGGTTGGTCCCGCCTGGGCGGTGGTTTGCGGTGCCGTGGCCTCGGGCGCTCCGACGAGGGACTGGCAGTCACTGGTCCTCCTGCTGCTGGCAGTGGCCTTGGCTGACCCCATCCTGGGCACG
This sequence comes from Anaerolineae bacterium, assembly GCA_035256725.1. Classification (GTDB taxonomy): domain Bacteria; phylum Chloroflexota; class Anaerolineae; order UBA7937; family B3-Chlor; genus JAUVXJ01. The sequence goes on along the minus strand of DATEXS010000437.1, from coordinate 11,943 downwards.
GCGTGGAGCCTGGCCAGCAGCGCTGTGGTGGCCTCGCCGCGGAGGGCAAAGGCCAACCCGGGCCCTAGTCACAGCGTCCCGTCGTTGCCTTATGCCTTGCCGGGGTCCCTCGCAGATCGGCTCGGGCAACTCGTGGGCGAGCGCGTGTCGAGGTGGCAACTGGCGGCCGGGCAGCGAGCTGGTGAGTCACTGCTGGGTTTGGGCTTCGTGTCCACACTCGCTGTCCTCTTGGCGGCAGTCCTTGGTGTGGTGCCCGTTCTGCTGGTGGCGGCTGCTCTGGCGGCCGCTTTCGCTCGTTTGGTGCTTGGCCATGCGTTGGGTCAGCTTGAGAGTGTCGTGGCTACCGCTGTGCTGGCTGGGATACCGTGGTTGCTGGGTTATGCTGTTTTCGCGCGGCCCTGGGGACAGGAGGATTGGGTCGGCTCAGCCGGGGCCTCGCTGGTTTGGGCTGCGACCTATGCGCTGGCTTTTCATGCCTGTGCTTTGATCGCTCGCGATGGACTATCCAGCGGGGCACGACTGCTGGTGTTGGCCCACGTAGCGGCCATCGCGGTCCTGATTCTGGCCAAGGAGCCGATACTGGGGGGATCCGTGGCGCTCTTGTTCCTTCCCCAGGCCATGCTACAGCCTCTGATGCTCAGGCTCAGCGATGGTCGGTGGTACCTCAGGCGGGTCCAGGTCTTTACCATGCTGGCCATGCTGGCCATGGCCGTGGCTATGCGGGCATGAAGCCGGTCGCGCTGGCCCTTCTTCTACTGGCGGCAGGGGCCGGAGTCGCATACTGGCTGGTGGTCCTCACCGAGGGGGCGTATCTTGGGTCGCGTGCGGTTCGTTTCCTGTACGACTGGGGCGCTGCCAGTTACGATCAGGTCAAGCAGTTTGACCAGGTCGACGACGCGAGGGCGCTGGCTCTTCCTTTGGTGAGAGAGCTCAGAGGCGTGGAGAGGCCCTTGGTGCTGGATGTGGCGACGGGCACTGGGCGTCTGCCGCTGGCGCTATCGCGCAATCTTGAATTCCGGGGCGGTATCTTCGGGCTTGACATATCCTTCCGCATGCTGCAGCAGGCTAGCCGCAAATCCGCTCAGCACGAGCCAGGAGTGATGTGGTTATGGAAGGATGGCCAGCAGTTGCCCTTCGTCGACGGTTGTCTTGACGCGGTGACCTGCTTGGAGGCGCTAGAGTTCTTCTCCAATTCGCGGAGGTCCCTGGAGGAGATGAGCAGGGTACTGAGGGAGGGCGGCACCATGCTGATAAGCAACAGGAGAGGGCTTGACGCGATGTTGATGCCCGGTCGTGCCTTCTCGGAGGAAGGGCTGCGTGGATTGCTCCACGAACTCGGCTTTGAGTCTGTGGAAACCAGGCCATGGCAGACCTACTATGACCTGGTGTGGGCCAGGAAGCCAGGTGCCCTGTCGACTCGGCTGGATCCTCCTGTGATGGAGGATCTGCTCACCTGCGGTGAATGCGGCGAATCTGGGTTGACTTTACGGTCCCGGGGGTTGGTCTGTGCGCGTTGCTCTGCCTTGTACCCAATCACAGATGGCATCGTCTGTATGCAGGAAAGGCCAAAAAGGTGGCACAACTCCCCCCGACCGCAGTGACCGGGCGTGTGCGTGCCGACCGGCCGGGCGGAAAACGGTGTCCGTGGTGGAATGTGTGTCGCCTCGTCGGGGCAGCGAAGGGGCAGGTCAGTGTTTGGTGACCGAGGCCCGGTGAACCGTCGGCACGGCGGATAGAAAGAGAAAGGCGATCCAGAGGAAAAACCAGATGACGGTCAAAGAGCATGGGGATCGGACAGATGCCAGGCAGCCGGTCACGGCGGCTGCACTGGAGCAGGATGCTGAGGTCCAGGCGTACCTGACCCGAGGCAATGAGCAGATGGCTCTGCTCGGCTACACGGAGCACGGTCAACGTCATGCCCGGCTGGTAGGCAACATCGCTCAGAATATCCTGCTACGTCTAGGCTTCGCACAGCGAACTGCTGAGTTGGCGGAGGTTGCCGGATATCTCCATGACATCGGCAATGTGATCTACCGCGATGAGCATGATTGGGCGGGGGCGCTTATAGCCCGGGACATTCTGCTGCGGCTGGGCATGGACTATGGCGAGTTGGCGCTAATCTTGGGGGCCATCGGCAATCATGAAGAGGAGCGAGGGGAGCCGGTTAGCGATATATCGGCGGCGGTGATTCTGGCCGATAAGTCGGATGTCCACCGGTCTCGGGTGCAGAACCCCGACATGCTCGCCTTCGATATACACGACCGGGTCAACTATGCGGTCCAGCGCTCGTTTTTGCGGGTTGCTGATGAGGAGAGGACCATCACTCTGGAACTGGAAATCGATACTGCTGTCTCGCAGGTAGGCGAGTACTTTGAGATCTTTATGTCCCGCATGTTGCTGAGCCGGCGGGCGGCCGTCTTTCTGGACTGCAACTTCCATTTGATCGTCAATGGAAATAGCCTGCTCTGACCGCGACGGACACAGAGATAGGAGACCGATTGGTGCTGAGAAGTCATAGATGCGGCGAGTTAAGGGCGAAGGATGCTGGCAACGCGGTGACCCTGGCGGGTTGGGTACATCGCCGGCGCGACCACGGAGGGCTGATCTTCCTGGATCTCAGAGATCGTTGGGGGTTGGTGCAGGTGGTATTCAACCCCGCCCTTTCCAAGCAGGGTCATGAAGTTGCCGCTGAAGTCCGCAACGAGTATGTGGTGAGGGTATCGGGCCAGGTGCAGCGTCGCCCCGCTGGTCAGGAGAACCCGGAGATGGACACGGGTGAGATTGAAGTGGTGGGCGACTGGATAGAGGTTCTGAATGAAGCGCGCACACCCCCGTTCCTCGTGAGCGACGAAGCCTCGGCCGAGGAAGCGCTGCGCTTGCGCTACCGGTATCTTGACCTACGTAGGCCCCACATGCAGCGTAACCTTGCCCTGAGACATCGGGTGGTCAGCTTCATCCGGAGCTTTCTGAATGAGCGGGACTTCTGGGAGGTGGAGACGCCCATCCTGATCAAGAGCACCCCTGAAGGCGCCAGGGACTACCTTGTGCCCAGCAGGATACATGCGGGAGAGTTCTATGCGCTTCCGCAGTCTCCTCAGCAACTCAAGCAACTGCTGATGGTGGCTGGCCTAGACAGGTACTACCAGATTGCGCGCTGTTTTCGCGACGAGGATCAACGAGCTGACCGCCAGCCCGAATTCACCCAGTTGGACCTGGAGATGTCCTTTGTGGAGCAGGAAGATGTACTACAAGTGACTGAGGAGCTGTTTACCGCTCTGATAGAGGAGGTTTCCTCCAAGCACCTTCTCTTCAAACCTTTTCCCAGGCTGAGGTATCGGGAGGCCATGGACCGGTACGGGAGCGACAAGCCGGACCTGCGCTTTGGCATGCTCCTGGTGGATCTGTCAGATCTGGTCGCCGACAGCGGTTTCCGGGTCTTCTCCACCACGCTCGCCGCTGGAGGTCAGGTTAAGGGGATCAGGGTGCCGGGTTGCGCCGACTACGCTCGGAGACAGATCGAAGAGCTGAATGAATTCGTGCAGAGGCATGGCGCTGCCGGGCTTATCTCCATCGCGGTCACCGCCGAGGGCGCTCGCTCCAGTGTGAGCAAGCATCTCTCTCGGCAAACCCTCGATGCCATAATCGAACGGATGGGAGGGGAGACAGGGGATCTGCTCCTCATCGTTGCTGCTCAACCAAACGTAGTGGCTGAATCCCTGGGTCAACTGCGCCTGGAGATGGGTGATCGTCTGGGGCTACGCGACAAGGAAGTGTTGGCCTTCGTGTGGGTGGTGGAAATGCCTCTCTTCGAGTGGAAGGAGCAGGAGAATCGCTGGGATGCTGTGCATCATCCCTTCACCGCTCCCATGGAAGAGGACCTGCCTCTGTTGGATTCCGATCTTGGTGCCGCGCGTGCTCAGCAGTACGACATAGTCTGCAACGATGTGGAGATCGGGGGAGGCAGTATCCGAATCCATTGCCGGGAGATCCAGGAGAAGATCTTTCGGATCATGGGCTTGCCGCCGGAGCAGATACATTCCCAGTTTGGACACTTGTTGGACGCGTTTGAGTACGGCACGCCGCCTCACGGAGGAATTGCGCCGGGCATAGACCGGTTGGTGATGATCCTTGCCGGGGAGGAGAGCATCCGGGAGGTAATGGCCTTTCCCAAGACGGGCGCGGCCGCTGATCTGATGTTTGAGGCGCCTTCGCCTGTCTCCGAAGAGCAATTGAAGGAGCTCCATCTGCGTTTGGATCTTGGTGAAGATTAGGCGGCGCCCGTAACCGCTGTTCGCCTCGGCCTGGCTAGGGCTGGGAACAGAGGCTGGTGGGGCTAGGACTGTCCAGCGCTTGGTTCGTGTCAGATCGAGCCGGAGTCCTGTGGCCACGACACGTTGTCCGCGTGGCATCCGAGGCAAAGGTTCTTGTGGCGGTCCGCGGCTGCCTGAGTTCAGGGCGCGCATGGTGTACGGGTTGTTGAGTAGCCCAGGAAGCCGCGGGGCCGGTTTGCCACTAGCCAGAATCGATGGTAGAATACGGGTGTTCCTAGATAGAGGATGGTATGGTGAGATGGTGGACCTAGTAGCGTCAGTCGAACAGCAACAACTGAAAGCCGAAGGAGAGCTGCCACAACTGCGGCCTGGTGACTTGGTCAGGGTGCATGCGCTCATCTTCGAGGGCGGAAAGGAACGTACCCAGATCTTCCAGGGAACGGTGATGCGCCTTCGCAAGGGCGGCGCGAACGCCAACTTCACTGTGCGTCGCATCGCCGCCCACGGCGTAGGTGTGGAAAGGACTTTCCCGCTGCATTCGCCTCGGATCGCGAAGATAGAGGTGCTACGCCATTCACACGTGCGCAGGGCCCAGCTCTACTACCTGCGCGAACGCAGGGGCAAGGCAGCCAGGTTGAAGGAAAAGCGCTTTGAGGAGACACCGGCGACCTAGGGGCCGCTGAGGCGCGCAGCTTCTTCGGCCAGGCAAGAGCCAACTCGCTGTCCCCGCAGACTCCCCACCGGCTCGAGCTGCGGGGCTGTTGTTGTATGGTGAGGATTCTTGATGGGGGGCGGGCCGAGCCTTGATCGAGAACTTGCTCTCCGCGGTCTGGGGTATCGCGCCGTGGCGGGCATCGATGAGGTAGGCCGTGGTGCCTGGGCCGGTCCAGTGGTAGCTTGTGCGACGATCCTCCCGCTGGAGTCCGATCGGTTATCCGAGGACCTGATCGGGATCCGCGATTCCAAGCACCTCACCCCGCGGCGTCGACTGGAGTTCTGCCAGCGTATCCGTGAGGTGGCGCTTGCTGTGGGCGTGGGCCTGGTGAGTTCGGCTGGCGTGGATGAATTGGGTATCGCCGTCGCCACCAGGCTGGCCATGAGCAGAGCACTCAATCGTTTGCCTGTGCCCCCTGAATACCTGCTGATCGACGGGTTTCCCCTTTCTGAGCATGGACTGCCCCAGGAGGCGATAGTCAGGGGTGACATGCAGTGTGCCTCAATAGCCGCGGCCTCGGTGGTAGCCAAAGTAGTGAGAGACAGCATGATGGTGGCGCTGGATGGCGTCTACCCCGGCTATGGGTTTGCCCAGCACAAGGGCTATGGCACAGCGGACCATCGTGAGGCCCTAGGTCGGAAACGGCTCTCTCCCGTCCATCGGCATTCGTTCTCACCCATGTCGCTACTAGCCGATCAGATCGCAGCGGCTAGTCAGCAGGCTGGCGTAGACAGGAGTCGTTCCGGCGTGGGCCGACGGGGCGAGCAAATGGCGGCGCGGTATCTGGAAGAGGAAGGGCAAGTCATCTGCCAGACGAACTATCGCTGTACGGCGGGGGAGATGGACATTGTGGCCCTGGACGACGATTGCCTTGTCTTTGTGGAGGTGCGCACGCGCCGAAGCGACAAGTTCGGCACACCAGCAGAGTCGATCACGGCGGCGAAGAAACGAAAACTGATAGAGGTGGCGCAGACATACCTCCAGGAGAACGAGTCGCTAGAAGTGGCCTGGCGGATCGACGTGGCCTCGATTCAGATGTCCAGGAAAGGCGAGGTGGAGGACCTCACTTTGATACGCAGCGCCGTTGAGGGCTGACGTGGCCTCGGTTGAACGGCCTCCCCTGGTGACCATAGTGGGCCCCACGGGCGTGGGGAAGACGCGCCTATCGATAGCTCTGTGCCGAGCGGTGGCTGGTGAGATTGTCTCCGCGGACTCGCGTCAGGTTTACAAAGGGATGGACATCGGGACCGACAAGCCCACGCCCGAACAGAGGTCCCTCGTGCCTCATCACTTGGTGGACATAGTCAGCCCCGATGAGGAGTTCACGCTCGCTCAGTATCAGCGGCTGGCCTATCTGGCGATCGATGACATAGTGCACAGAGAGAAGGTGCCCTTCCTCGTGGGAGGCACAGGACTCTACAATCGGGCCGTCTTGGAAGGGTTCGTGATCCCCCGAGTCGAGCCCGATCCTCGACTGCGCCAGAGCCTCAGACAGCAGGCCGAATCGGAGGGTGGCGAATCTTTGCACGCTCGTTTGCAGCGGGTGGACCCCGCAGCCGCTGCTAACATACACCCGCGAAATGTGCGCCGGGTCATCAGGGCCCTCGAGGTCTATGAGACCTTGGGAGAGCCCATCTCCGCGCTCCGGAACCACAAGCCGCCCTCCTACCGCGTGCTGAAGGTGGGTCTAACCATGGAGCGGAAGCGACTGTACCAAGAGATAGACGACCGCGTTGATCGCATGGTGGAGAGGGGGCTTATGGCCGAGGTGCAGGGGCTTGTGCGGAGGGGATGCGGCCCGGAATTGCCCGCCATGTCCGGCCTGGGCTATCGACAGATCTGCGCCCACCTGTGTGGCGAAACAGACTTGGCCACGGCCGTTCGGCAGATCAAGAGCGAAACCCATCGCTTTGTGAGGCAGCAGTACAAGTGGTTCCGACTGGATGACCAGACTATCCACTGGTTCGATGTGGCGGCTGCGCCTCAAGAGGGAATCGAAGCGATTATCAAGGGGTTCCTTGAGGAATCGCAGTAGTCCTCTCTCGTGTGATCGAAGGAGGATAGGGGCAATTCCGTGATGAAGCGAGTCGCTGCTCCCAGCGCGTCGTACCTTACTCGCGGCTATGTGATTGCGCTGGTCAGCGCGGCCATCCTATCGACCACAGCCATCTTCATCCGCCACCTGACGCAGGCGTACCACATGCCTCCGCTGGCGCTGGCCTTTTGGCGTGACGGTTTCGTGACCCTCACTCTGTTGTGCGTGCTGGGACTGGTGTCCCCAGTCCTGCTCCAGGTCAAGCGTCAGGACCTGTTCTATCTGATCTTGTACGGGCTCACACTGGCCATCTTCAATGCCTCATGGACCTTTTCGGTCTCTTTGGTTGGCGCGGCCATCGGCACCGTTCTCCTCTACTGTTCTGCCGGGTTCACGGCCCTCTTGGGATGGTGGCTTCTCAAGGAGCGCCTGGACTGGGTCAAGGTCTTGGCGGTCGTCTTGAGCCTGGGAGGGTGCCTGCTGGTCTCAGGGGCCTTGGATGCACAGGCCTGGCGTGCCAGCGTGGTGGGTGTCCTGGCGGGGATATTCTCCGGCCTGTGCTACTCCGTCTACAGCCTCTTGGGCCGCTCGGCTTCTCAGCGTGGTCTGAACCCCTGGACGACCTTGTTCTACACGTTCGGCTTTGCGGCGATTTTCCTGCTCCTCTTCAATGCGGTGCCAGGGGGCCTCTTGACCGGCGTTGAGACAGGGCTGGGCAACGTCTTCTGGCTGAGGGACGATCTGGGCGGTTGGGCTATTCTTTTCGTGTTGGCCGCGGGTCCCACGGTGGCTGGCTACGGACTGTACATGGTCAGCCTAGGCTACCTGCCGTCCAGTGTCGCCAATCTGATCCTTACCGTGGAACCGGTGTTCACTGCGGCGCTCGCTTATGTTCTGCTTGGCGAGCAGCTCAATGGTATGCAAGTGAGTGGCGGCCTGATGATTCTCGGAGGAGTAGGGGCCCTCAGAATCCACGAAGGCCGGATCACGCGCCAGGCCGTGACCGAGCCCCTAGGACAGGCCGCAGGCTCTCGTGCGGACTGAAGGCCGCTGATACCAGCCAGATTCTCTTGGGTCAGACCGACAGCGAGTTATCCAACTGACCTGATTATGAGATGAGTCAGGTCGTGCCCAGCGGTCGTGGGAACGGGAGGAGTGTATGGGTGACCGAGATGTGGTAGAAGCCAGCTTGAGGGTCCGCTACGCCGAGACGGACGCCATGGGGATTGTCTACCACACCAACTACGTAGTCTGGTTCGAGGTAGGTCGTGGGGAGTTTATGAGGCAGAGAGGTGGCGACTACAGTGAGTTCGAGAAGCAGGGCCTATACCTCCCAGTGACGGAGGTGGACGCCAGATTCATCGCCCCGGCGCGCTACGACGACCTGGTGGTGGTCAGGACTTCGGTGGCGGAGGTTCGCAGCCGGAGTGTCACCATGTACTACGAGGTGTTGATGCAGGACACAGGGCAGCTCCTGGTCACGGGGCATACGAAGCACCTGTGTATGGATCGGGAGGGGCGCGTGCGGCGATTCCCAGCAGATCTCGTCGACGCGTTTTCCACCGAGGCGCAGAAGCATGCCTGAGATTCCTGACCTTGAAGTAATCAAGGAGTACCTGGAGGACGTGCTTCCTGGGCAACGGATTGAGGCGGTGGAGGTGCTCAGGCCACTCGTGGTGCGCACGCTCTTCCCAGGTGACTTCACGGCGGCTCTAGAGGACAAGCAGGTGTGTTGCGTCGGGCGAAGGGGGAAGTTCTTGCTTCTTGCCCTTCAAAGCGGGCATGTGATCGTGGTCAACCCGATGCTCGCGGGACGACTGCAATATTGTGCTCCGGACCGGCGACGTCTAGCCAAGACTTTTGTCATCCTCCACCTCTCCGGCGGGATGGAGCTACGTTACGTGGACCCCAAGTCGATGGGTAAGATCTACCTGACGCTTGACGAAGGACTTGTTCCTGGCTTCGCCGGGCAGGGTCCTGACGCCCTTGATCCCGCACTGACCGCGGAGCTCTTCCGAGAGCGACTGCTGGGTCGGCGGGGGGAGATCAAGGGTATACTGACCAATCAAGCCGTGCTGGCGGGAATAGGCAACGCCTACGCCGACGAGATCCTGTTCGACGCAGGGCTGTACCCCTTTCGTAAGCGGCCCAGCCTGTCTAGTGAGGAGGTCGAGCGGCTGTACCACTCGATGCGATCCGTGCTGCCCAGGGCCATCGTCGTCCTGAGGGAGCGCGTCGGCGAGGACATAGAGGTCAAGGTCAGGGACTTCCTGAGCGTGCACGGCAAGGGTGGATCCCCGTGTCCCCGGTGTGGAACGCCTGTCTCGGAGATAACGGCCAGGGGAAGGCTCACCAACTTCTGCCGCACCTGCCAACCGGGCAGGCTCATCAAGGGGTGAGGTGTGAACAGGTCAAGATTTGAGAGATTGGTTGCGGAGGCTCTGGACAGTCTGCCACTCGAGTTTCAGAAGAAGATGGAGAACGTAGATGTGGTGATCGAGGCCTGGCCCAGCCGTGAAGAGGTGGAGAGGGCGGGCCTTTCTGCTGATGACTCTCTCTTCGGCTTGTACGAGGGTGTGCCCTTGACAGAGCGCACCACTCACTACGGACTGGTGCTGCCAGACAAGATCACCATCTATCAAGGACCTATCGAGGCCTGCTGTCGCAGCGCGGAGGAGGTTCGTGGCCAGGTGCGCCAGGTCGTAATGCACGAACTGGGCCACCATTTCGGGATTTCTGACGAACGCCTGCGGGACCTCGGGGTATACTGATCAGGACTCGGTCGTGCTGGTCAATTCAGACTCCCTACCTTCGGTGCTGGTGCAGTTGTCCCTCCGATGGTTTCCACGATGCGGTTCTTGACCATTGCCTCTGGCTCTGCGTGCCGACTGCACGAATCCCGGGATGGCCGGAGCGCTGCGTCCGGGCTGGTCTGACAACGCTTGTGGCGTGTTACGGCAACGTGCTCTCGTTTTGGTCGACGAGGGCTGCCGTGCCGATTTGACGGCGCTGCAATCGTGTGGTAGACTTGTAGTAGTAGCTTCTTGTTCTGTCGCGCAAGGAGAATCTGATGCCGCTCTATGAATACTACTGCGACGATTGTGAGTGCAAGTTCGAGGTGCTGCGCAGTTTCAGCCAGGCCGATGAGTCTGTGCCGTGTGTTGAGTGCAGTGGCGCTCATACTCGGCGAGCGGTCTCTCTCTTCTCCGCGGTGAGCAGAGGGGGCGACGGAGGCGAGATTAGCCGCTCGCTGGGTGGTAGCAGCTGCTCTGGCTGTGCCGCCACCAGTTGCGCCACTTGTGGAACATAGAACATAGCAGGCGACCTCGGAGCCCTTGTCAGCCCGGGGGTCCGTTTCGCCTCATCTCTAACGTTTAGTGCGTGACCGATGCGAGGACCTGCTCAGGTCTTCGCTTTTTGTTGCCGCCGAAGCACCCGTGAGTGTGTAGAGGTCGGACGCTCTGTGGAGGTGTATGAGGGGTAGTTGAAAGACGAGGCAAAAATCAGACTATGGACCGAACGCTCAGAGTCGAGGAGGGTCGAGGGAAAATGGACCTTCCTCGATTTTGATGTTACAGACTTGCTCGATGAGTCGGAGTTGGAGGAGTTCCGGAGGGGGACCGGGCTCCGGAGTTCACCGGTGACCTTGGTATTGCCCGGCCATTTTGAAGGGAAGGCTGATCAAGAGGCCAGACAGAATAGGGTGGTCGTGGCCTTCTTGCACGGCTTTGGAGGCAGCAGAGGCTCCTGGGGTGTTGGAAACCCTGCGCAAGGACCACGGCACTTCGTCGACGACATCCTGCGTTCGGTCGAGATGACGGGGAAAGAGGCTATCGGGCTGGTACTGGCAGGCCTGGGTCGTGACGGCGGGCACGTGGACACGTCTGTGTACGACCTTGGCCTCACGCCGGAGCACTACTCACGCCAGCTGGAATACGTGCTGCGTCACCTGGGCCTGTTTGACTGTGGACGGATCATAGGCATCGGCCATTCCATGGGCGCTGCCGCGCTGTGGGAATTCGCCGGACACAACCTCACCAGCGACGCGGACCTGGTCGGGGAAGGGGAGAGGAAGCCAGAGCTCTCTCTGGTGTCCATTTCCCCTGTGGGGGTCCTGCCCGACAGGCGCGGCCTGAAGCTAGGGTGTCATGTTGCCGGGCAGGGACTTGATCTGTTGGTACGTCCTGTGCTCGGTCTGTGGCGTTTCTCCAGTCGGAGATTGGGGGAGTTGGTGGGCATGGCTTCTGTTCTCAAGGGTCTTGCACGACAGGGGCCGTTCACGGCGAATCTGGCCGGAATCAAGGGTTTAGTGCTCGTCGGGGAGCACGATTGGATTGCTCGCAAGGGTTTGCGGGCAGGTTTGCAGAGGGTAGGTTGTTCGTGGCCTGTTGCCCAACTGGCTGGGTTGGGCCACAACCTATTGTGGCATCCGGCAACGCTCAGGGCACTGGTGAGCTATATGCCCACTCTAGTCTGACGGTCGGCAGGAGCGCGGACCCGCGCAGGAGACCTGACGGGGGTCCGCTTCTGGGCCTTGGCGCAGGCAGTCGAGCCGTCTGGAAGTTCCACCGTCCTTGCCCTATAATCATTCGTCGGACATGGGGACAAACGGATTTCGTTTCCAGGTGGCAAAGAGGTGTGAGCACAGCTGGGCTCGCGTCGGTGTGCTACACACGACTCACGGCGATGTAGCTACCCCCGTGTTCGCCCCGGTAGGTACCCAGGCCACGGTAAAGACCATGGCTCCCCGGGAACTGAAGGAACTGGGCGTGTCCCTCATTGTGGCCAACACCTATCACCTGTACCTCCGTCCCGGGGCCGACATCGTGGCTCGCCTGGGTGGGCTTCACGAGTTTATGGGCTGGGATGGCCCCATCCTGACCGACAGCGGTGGGTTTCAGGTCTTCAGTATGGAGCACCTG
>DATEXS010000436.1:0-6265 GCA_035256725.1 Anaerolineae bacterium | reverse complement strand
AAGATGTTGGCGGTTGCGGCCTTCGGGATCACCACCCAGGCTGGCACGCCCTTGCCCGCTGCTGAAATGAAAGAGGTGCTAGTTCATGGCACCCTGACCAAGTGCCTTGCCCTTGGGCGAGCGATCCGCGAGGCGCGGGAGAAGGGTGATAATCCCATCGACGCAGCGGTGGCCGTCACCGGAGGCTGGCGTCTCTTCGAGGGTGTTGTCTCCGGTAAGGAGTGGGAGGACCGCGATGGCTACATGTTCGGCACCACCCACATCAAGGGCAGCGGTGAGTACCAGGGGCAAACGCTGGATGTGTGGTTCAAGAACGAGAATCACGTCTCGTGGCTGAACAGAAAGCCATGGGTTTGCAGCCCCGACTTGGTCACACTGGCGCGGCGAGAAAGCGGCGAAGGGATCACCAACACACAGATCAACCAGGGTGATGAGGTGGTGGCGGTAGGTGTGAAGGGGCTGGAGGTCTTCCGCACCGAGTACGGACTCAACCAGGCAGCCGGCCCGCGCTACTTCGGCTTCGACATCGACTACCTTCCAATCGAAGAACTGATGAAGGCCAGAAAGTAGCCGCGTGGATATTCGATAGTTAGCGACGGGCGCTAGCCCGACTTTCCTCAGGCGCGAGTGGCAACGTTGGCGCCCGGCTGGTAATCAGGCTGAGATACCCCTGGCTGGTGGGGACCGCCGTGGAGAGCGCGGCTGGTCTGGTGCGAGTGAGCGTTGCTTACCGCATTGCCGCTCAGCTGCAGTCGATGAGATTCTGTTTTGGCCATTAGGAGGTAACGAGGCATGAAGATCCGAGTAGTAGACCCTGTGATCACAAAGGCGGCTGAAGCAAGATCGCTGGAAGAGCTGTCACCGGTGGCACGCCCCGATACGGAGCTGAGCGCGGTCTGCGTGGACAAGGGGCCAGCCTCCATCGAATCGACGTACGAGGCAGCCCTGGCGGCGCCCCACGTAGTGGCCAAGATCGTAGAGGCAGAGAAAGATGGCGTGGATGCCGTGATCTCCAACTGCATGGACGATCCTGGTGTGGAGGCTGCCCGGGAAATGGTCTCCATTCCTGTCATCGGTCCTTGCGAGACTTCCATGCACATAGCGGCCATGCTCGGACACAGGTTCTCCGTGATCGGTGTTCTGGAGGCCGACGACCGGCCTTTCCACGACCACGCGCGAAAGGCTGGCTTGGAGGGCAAACTAGCCTCGGTGAGGGCCGTCAACATACCGGTACTGGAGCTGAAGGATCGCAACAGGGCGGTGAGTGCGCTGGTGGAGCAATCGGTGAAGGCAGTGAGAGAGGATGGAGCTCACGTGATCATCTTTGGCTGCACAGGTATGGCCGGCATGGCTCGAGAAGTGGAAGAAGGGCTGAAGCGTCGGGGCATCACCGACGTCCCCGTGATCGATCCGGCGATACTCGCTTTCAAGATCGCGGAGGCCCTGGCGGACATGGGGCTATCTCACAGCAAAAGGACCTATCCCACTCCGCCCAAGAAGGAGATAGTCGGTTACTGAGGGCGGGATGCCTGTCGGTAGGGGCCCTCGACATGGCAGTTGAGTAGAAAGGATGAAGCCAGTATGAGGATTCGGGTGGTCATACCCAGCATCACCAAGGAGTATAAGGCCTTGGGATTGGAGCAGTACTCTCCCTCCGCCAGGCCGGGCACGGAGATCAGCGTGACCCTTCTGGACCAAGGTCCCGCTTCCATTGAATCGCGATACGATGAAACCGTTGCCACACCGGACATCGTAAGGAAAGTCGTGGAGGCAGAGAAGGATGGCGTCGATGCTGTGATCATTGACTGTATGGCCGATCCGGGCCTTGACGCGGCCCGCGAGATGGTTTCCATACCTGTGGTGGGACCGGCCGAGACGGCTATGCACTTCGCTGCGATGCTGAGCCACAGGTTCTCAGTGGTCACTGTGCTGGACCGGTTAGCCCCTTTGTTCGATCGCCATGCGGCCAAGATGGGACTGGTGGAGCGGCTGGCATCGGTCCGGGCTGTCAACATTCCGGTGCTGGAGCTTGGGGATACCGAGAGGGTAGTCAAGGCTTTGATAGAGCAGTCGGCCAAGGCGGTGAGAGTGGATGGGGCTCATCTAATCGTGTTTGGGTGCACGGGAATGGTTGGTCTGGCCGGCGACGTGAAGAAAGGCCTGGAGGACCAAGGCATCCTTGATGTCCCGGTCATTGACCCCGCCATCCTCGCCGTCAAGATATCGGAGGCGCTGGTCGATACGGGACTTTCACACAGCAAGCGGACCTATCCCCATCCCCCTGAAAAAGAGATCGTCGGATACTAGGCGCCGTCCGTAACGAGGCAGCGTCTCTTGTGCCACGCTAGACTCTGGTAGCGATCACCTCCGTCCATCTGAGGGCCAATTCGTCAAGTCTCGCTACCAAGACCTCCTCGTCCTTCATCGGGCCGAACCGCTCTTCATCGATGTCTGATCTGATCGCCTGCAGTGGCGCATCGAGCATGCCTTGCTGGTCCATCAGGGCGAGGACCCGACCCGCGGCTTCCAGAAGTCGAGACGGGCCGTAGCTCTGTGGTTCGTCCACCAGGCCGCGGGCGCTGGTCAGCAGGAAGCCGACCAGTAGCAACAATTCGGTGCTGAGTTCGTCGCCGTGGTTCATTTCGCGACCACCTCTTCGAAGAAGCAGATCTCACTCAGAGGACGCATGGTTGGGGCGTCAGGCTGTTCCACCGAGTGACCCAAGGCGATTAGAAGCTTCGGGTCCAGGTGCTCTGGCAGCGCTAGAATCGAGCGGATGGAGGGAATATGATAGGATCCCAGTGCGCAGGCCCCCAGTTGCTCTGTGTGCGCTGCGAGCAGCAAGCTCTGCATGGCTCCCCCCAGAGTCAGCAGGGCCATGTCATATTCTGTCGTGCCTGGTTCTCGGTCGGCGCGGCGTCTGTCCAGGCAAATGGACACGATTGCGGCTGGCGCGCCGCTCATCCCGGGGATGGCGGCGCGTAGACGCCTGATCCTGCCGGGCTCTCGAACCACGACGAAGGCCCATGGCTGACGGTTGCCAGCGCTCGGTGCGCTGGCAGCAGCTTGCACCAGGCGTTCAAGCTGCTGATCAGAAATGGGCTCCGGAGTCCACTGCCGCACGCTCCTCCGGGTGCGCAAAGCTTCCAGTAGTTCCACTCTCACTACCTCCTTGATTCCAGATACTCGGCCATCACGTGGACGAGCCGAGGCTTTCGCTCGAGCTGCCTGTGGCACTAACCGCTGGGGTGGTGATCGGCCAAGTCGCGCCTGCCCCGCGCTGAGCGCCCGTCACCTGCCGGGCCCACAGCACAGAGGCACCAGCGTGGGACAGACACCTCGTCGCTTCCTCATTGAAGGGGTCATGGAGCGATGCATGCTGATGGCCTTCGAGAGCATGACCTCGCCGGTATCGCGCGGGGAGTGTGGCGAGTAACCGTCCCCCACCACAGGCGCTCATCGAGGTCGCCCCCAGCGTTGACCCTGACCCAAGCTGTCCACGGATCCAGCGGCACTGCGTGACGCTTCACACGCCCGCCCGGCCTTAGTCACAGGTGACAGGTTACCAGGTGGCCGTTTCCCACATCCACCAATTGCGGCTCTTCATGGCTGCACGAGTCGCTCGCTCTGGGGCAACGGGGATGGAACACGCACCCAGGAGGTGGGTTTGCAGGGTCGGGCACACCTCCGCTCAGCATGACCCGTTGCTGTCGCAGCTCCCGATCCAGCGAAGGTGTTGCTGACAACAGCGCCTGTGTGTAGGGATGCAGAGGGTTGTCGAAGACCTCATCCGCACCGGCGTATTCGATGATCTTGCCCAGGTACGTCACAGCGATGGTGTCACTTAGGTAGTGCACCAACGTCAGATTGTGGGAGATGAAGAGATACGTCAGTTCCAGCTCGCGCTGGAGTTGCATCAGTTGAGCGATGACCTGTGCTTGAACGGAGACATCAAGAGCCGCGGTAGGCTCGTCCAATACCAGAAACTTGGGATTGAGGGCCAACGCGCGGGCGACCGCGATACGCTGTAGCTGCCCCCCGGAGAATTCGTGGGGATAGCGATACATGTGATCGCCGGACATGCCTACTTGTTCGAGCAGCTCCACAACCCTATCGCGGATCTGCCCGTGGCTCAGAGAGGTGTGGGTTTGAAGCGGCTCACCGACTATGCCCAGTACGCTCATCCGAGGATCCAAAGAGGAGTAGGGGTTCTGAAACACGATCTGCATGTCACGGCGCAGCCTTCTCAGCCGGCTGCCCGACAACCCGAGCACGTTCGTGCCCTCGAAGTATACCTCCCCACTTGTGGGCTCGACTAGACGCAGCAGACAACGTCCAATCGTGGTCTTCCCGCAGCCGGACTCACCCACCAGGCCGAGAGTTCCTCTGCGCCGGATATCGAAAGACACGCCATCCACCGCCCGCACAACGCGCGGCTTGCGCCGCAGGAATCCGGTTCGCTGGACGAAGTGTTTCACCAGGTTCTTGACTTGCACCTGCACGTCAGGCTGTGTGTCGATCTGCTCGATCTCGCTCATCTTTCCTCAGAACCGTCATACAGGAAGCAGTAGACTGCGTGCGCTGACGTCACCGAGACCCTCAGAGGAGGCTGAAGACAGACCTCCATCGCCTGCGGGCAGCGAGGGCCGAAGGAACAGCCTTGAAGAGGTCGAAGACCGCTGGGCACTGTTCCTGGTATGGCCTGCAGCTGCCGCCCTCGGCTGCTTCTTTTGGGGCTGGCCTGTAGCAGAGCACGTGTGTACGGATGCTTCGCGTCGAAGAGTACTTCGTCCACCAGCCCGGATTCCACAACCTGGCCTGCGTACAACACGGCCACACGCCGACACGTCTCCGCCACGACGGCGAGATCGTGGGTGATCATCAGTATGGCCACGCCCTGGGTTTCCCTCAGCCTTCGAAGCAGGTCCAGAATCTGGGCTTGAACGGTGACGTCCAGATCGGTCGTGGGCTCATCGGCGATGAGCAGGTCGGCACCGCAGGACAAGGCGATGGCGATGCTCGCGCGCTGCTTCATGCCGCCACTCAGCTCGTGAGGATAGGTGCCCAGGATGCGGGAAGGATCGGGCAATTCGACAATCTTCAAGAGTTCCAGTGCTCGCGCCCGCATGTCGCCCTTGTCGCCTCTTTGATGGCGCCCCATTACAGTCTCGATCTGTTGGCCGATGGTGAACAGGGGGTTCAACGAGGCGGTTGGATCCTGAAAGATCATCGCGATGCGCGCGCCTCTTATCTGCTGCATGTACGATTCTGGCTGCGTCAGCAGGTCCTCACCTCTGAATCGAATGCTGCCCGAGACAATCTCTCCACCACGCGGGACCAGCCTCAAGATGGCCAACCCGGTCATCGACTTCCCGCAGCCGGTCTCACCGACGAGGCCCAGCATGTCTTGCTCATCTATCTCCAGGTCTATGCCGTTGAGAGCGTGTACGATTCCCGCGTAGGTACGGAACTGGAGGCGCAGGTCCCGAATCTCCACCAGCGGCTGATCCATCTATCCGGTCCTCCTCGACTGTGGATCCAGCACATCTCGCACCCCATCGCCCAGCAGGTTGAAACACATGGCGATCAAAAGGATGGCTAGACCCGGAAAGATGGCGAACCATGGGCCGTCGTTGAAGTACAGACGGGCGACGTTCAACATGTTGCCCCAATCGGGCTTGGGCAGTTGCACGCCGAGCCCGACGAAGCTCAACGCCGCCCCCATCAGAATGGCAGACCCGACATCCATTGTCGCCTGCACCAGCGCTGGTGTGAGGACGTTGGGTATGATGTGACGGCGGATGATGGTGAAGCCTGGCACCCCAAGGGCCCGAGACGCCTCCACAAAGGTTTGCTCTTTCAACGATACCGCCTGCGCCCTGGCCAGGCGCGTGTACCAAGGCCACCAGGTCAGGCTTATGGAGAGCATGGCATTGAAGAAACTGGCCCCCAGCGCGGCACTGATGGTAATCGCCAACAGCAAGGCCGGAAACGAAAGGAAGATGTCGGTGATACGCATGATGGCCTGATCGATCCACCCACCAAAGTAGCCGGCGATGGCACCGAGGGGTGTCCCAATAAGCATGGCCAGGCCCACTACGAAGAGGCCAATGCTTAGGGAGGGGCGACTGCCGAGGAGGATACGCGACAATAAATCGCGACCCAGATCGTCGGTCCCCAGAGGGTGCGCGGAGCTGGGCGGATCGAGCTTCTCGCCCAAGTTGGCCTTGCCCATCCCTTGGTCCGGATAGGGCGCGAGCCAGGG
>DATEXS010000435.1:0-3351 GCA_035256725.1 Anaerolineae bacterium | reverse complement strand
AAGGGGAGAGCCGTAGCCGTTGGCATCACGCTTGACCCGCCGAGTCTGGCGCGCGGACTGTGGACAGCCCAAGGACCCGCATGGGCCATAGACTGCCGCCCCGCCTGCAGAGGGATGGCAACGGCACACCCACCAACAGACCAGGTGGGGTGCTGTGGTCGGGCCGCAACTAGTAGGGGAAGACGAGGCCCAGGGCTGCTAGTTCAGCTTTGACTCGCCTGTAGAGTTCCAAGTACTCCTCCTTCGGGAGACACGTGCCCACGTCGTAGCAGTCCTGGAACTCACTGCCGAGGGGCGCGTCGGCGATGTGGTCTTCGTACCTGGCCAGGATCTTCAGCAGCAACTCGTTAGCCGCCTCTCGCGTAAGGCCCATCCGGCAGCAGGCGTGTCCCGCCTCCGCCGCCATGCGCGCCTCGAGAGGGGTGGCGCGGTTCTTGTGCTTGTTTCGCGCGGGCGCCGCCTCCCATAAGTTGGCGCCGGAGACGGTACTGGCCAGGGCATGGGCGGCCGCCTCATAGAGAACCATCTCCGTCGCCGGGCCCGCGTTCAGGAAGCCATTGGAGACAGAGACGATCTTGCTATTCCTGGCCACCGCCTGGTGGCTGGCGCTGGATACCCACAGCAGTTCCCGCGTCGTACCGGAGGTGTAGTGGATGTGGAAGGGGAAGTTCATCTGGTAGTGGGCCTGGTGGACCAGCAAACCCATCAGATGATACGCGACCTGGAGCACCGCAGTCCCTTCGGCGCGCCCAGCATAGCCACCGAAGATGGGCCCGGTGAGGCTGCCCGTGAAGCAGCCGAACTGTTGGTAGTGAGCAACCTTGTTGAGCAGCGCGTTGTCGATCTTTAGCTCAGTTAGACCTCCCACGAGGCGGCTGTCGGTGGTCCTCACCCCCCAGTCCGCATTGCTCACTGATATCTGTCCCACGTCCGATTCTGCTGTGCCCGCGGCCACCAGGAAGATGCCCGGACGCCCCACCAGCTTGGCGGCCTCGCGCAAACCCATGGCGTGCTCCATGCTCCCGGCCAGCTCCGTGGGCGTCTTGGCCTTGATCTTCAGACCCATGCTCTCCTCGAGAATCGGCGCACAGAACCCGTCGGCCAGGGGCTCTTTCAGATAGGCGATGCACATGGGCAGGAAGAGCTCCTCGTCGCAGGATATGTCTGGGCTGAAGATCACGAAGGGCGGGTCAGGGTCCTCCACTGCCCGGTGCCTGAGCAGACACCCATCTTTTCCAGCACCAACTTGATACTCCCCGGGGATCAAGTACAGGGCTTCCCGCACCTCACTCTCATCGAAGGTCATGATCCGGTGGCTATTCACGCAGAGTACGCCCACCTCCAGGAAGAACTCGACCCCGGCTTGCCATACGGCGTCTGCCAGCCCATCGTCACTGGGGATAGGGGTAGCAGGGTCGTACTCTATGCCGTACTTCTTGATCACCTCCTGCATCTTGGGCAGGAAGCGCTGCATGGTAAAGGTCTCATCCTCGCAGAAGGGCCCGGTGCGAGCGCGCTCCAGCACCTCCCACATCCTATAAGGTGGCGCCGGCATGACCCCTCCTCACCTCCATGACCCTGTCCAAGACTGCCACGGCCTGCATGGCGTTCTCGGCCCAGGCATCGGCGCCGATCTCCTCGGCCCAGGCGTCCGTCACGGGAGTTCCTCCCACCATGACCAGAAACCGCTCCCTAAGCTTCATATCCTTCAATAGCTCGACTATCTCCTGCTGGCCGGGCATGGTCGTGGTCATCAGAGCGGAGGCCCCGATCACATCGGCTTCTACTTCCTGGGCCCGCTTGATGAAATCGAGAGCGTTGATATCGGCGCCCAGGTCGTGCACTACGTAGCCGTTGACCTCCAGGAGCAGGGCCACGATGCTCTTCCCGATCTCGTGGATGTCCCCCTCCACGGTGCCGATGACTACCGTACCTTTGCTTTGCCGCTGCGCCTTTCGTTCTTCCAGGTATGGAGTAATCGGCTCCAGCGCCCTTTGCATGGCCTGGGCCGCCAGCATCATCTCGGGAAGGAAGACCTCCATCCGCGCGAAGCGGTCGCCCACCTCCCGGATAGCGCCGGTCAGAGCATCCACCGCCTTCAGGGGATCCACCTTTTCCGCCATGGCCTGCTCAGCCAGGGCCCGCGCCTCCTCGTCCTCGCCCTCTTGAACCGCTGCCACCAGTTTGTTCAGGATATCCATTGGACCTCCCCTCCTTGCCCTACGAAGTAAGAGGATTATAAGCCAAGGTCAACCCGCCAGCAATGAGCGTCCAACCTCCGGGAGGTTCTGTGTGTTGTTTTTCCACGGTCTTGGCAAGGCGACTTGCCCACGTTGCCGATTAGTGATAGAATGCAGATATCCGTTACGATCCTGGAGGCAGCGCGGTCCCGACGTTCCATGGATCGCACCGGGCTACAATCGTGGTCGTGATGCAGCTGACAGACACGCCCCAATCTCTAGGCCAAAGGCGTGCCACACGCAGCAGACGCCTGCCGATCTCAAGTAGAAGGGGCTGCAGGTCAGTATCAGACGAGAGTCTCAGTGTCTCAACAGTCCGGTAGGCGCAAGGCCCGGGCGTTGAGAGGAGGGGGAGGCAAGTGAAACTCAGGTTCGCGTTGGCGGGTCTTCTGGCCCTTGTGTTCCTCTGCCTGGCAGCGTTTTCTGGCGCTGCAAGACCTGCACAGGCGAGCACGACGATCAACGTCAATACGTTCACAGACGAACTCAACACTGACGGCGACTGTTCATTGCGAGAGGCGATTCGGGCGGCCAATCTCGACGTCGGGGTCGATGCCTGCCCTGCCGGGAGTGGAACCGACACAGTAATCCTGCCTGCCGGAACCTGCACTCTGACGCTGCCCGGGACTGGCGAGAATAGTGCCCTCACCGGTGACCTGGATATCACCTCCCATCTGACAATCTCGGGCGCAGGTCCATCTTCGACAGTGGTAGACGCGGATCAGATCGATCGGGTGTTCCACATTACCGGCGCTCTGAATGTGACTCTCGCCATTATGACAATGCGCGGGGGAAACCCAGGTACTGGGAGCGGCGGTGGCATCTACAACAACGGTGGCACATTGACGCTTACAGACTGCGTGGTTACCGCCAGCACTGCAAATGTCAATGGCGGTGGAATCTACAATAGCGGGGGCGTCGTGAATCTGATGCGCAGCACGATCTCTGCAAATGACGGCGGGAGTACAAGGTTCTCTCACGGCGGGGGCATCTACAGCAGTGGCGGCACCGTGAATATCACCGAGAGCACGATCTCGGGCAATACCGTAGAGGAGGCCGGGGGCGGCATCTACAACACCGGGGTCCTCAATATCACCCGAAGCGCCATATT
>DATEXS010000434.1:0-5311 GCA_035256725.1 Anaerolineae bacterium | reverse complement strand
GAGCGCTGGGGCGAGACCTATCTGGCTGGAGGATGGGGCGGCACGCTGACCATCGTCACTCCAAGCGGGGAGCTGGTGGACACAGTTGTGGAGTATCCGGCCACGCAGAGCAGGAGCATCTATTGCACCATAGACACGGCGTTACAGAAGGTGGCCGAGGAGGCCCTCGGTGAACAACTGGGGGCTGTGGTTGTCCTCAATCCCAACAATGGCGAGGTCTTGGCTATGGCTACCAATCCGCGGTTCGATCCCAATGAGCTGACCTGGGGCCGCTTCGATGCGGGGCGGTGGGAGGCTCTGGCGTCGGACTCCGCTCGGCCGCTGGTCAATCGGGCCACGCAAGGCGCGTACCCCACGGGTTCCGTGTTCAAGGTGGTGACGGCCGTCGCGGCGATGGAGGGCGCGGGATTCTCGCCTCAGACCACGGTCGTCTGCGCCGGCTCGTGGGCGGGCATAGGTGCGGGCTGGGTGAAGTACGACTGGCTGCGCACGGGCCATGGCGCGACCGATTTCCGCTCGGCCATCACTCGCTCCTGTGACGTGTTCTTCTGGGAGATGGGGCTGAGGTTGAATAGCGTGGACGAGAACCTTCTTCCAGAGTATGCCCACCTGTTGGGTTTCGGCGAGCCCACCGGCCTGGACGCCATCGACGAGAGCGAGGGTTTGGTGCCTGATCCTGAGTGGAAAGAGGAGTACTTCACCGGCGAGGGCAACCCCTTCTGGGTCCCTGGCGATGCGGTGAACCTGGCCGTGGGGCAGGGAGACCTGCTAGCCACCCCGCTGCAGGTGGCCAACATGATGGCCGCCATCGCCAACGGCGGCATCCTCTATCGGCCGCATCTGGTGATGAGTATCTCCGGGACGCCGCAAGAGGAGGAGCAGGTGTTTGCCGCCGTAGAGAGGGGGCGCGTGCCCATCTCTCTAGCCAATTTGCAGGTCATCCGTTCTGGCCTAGAAGGCGTGACCAGTGGCGAAGGAGGTACCGCCTACCGCGCCTTCGAGGGGGCGACCTTCACCTCAGCAGGGAAGACCGGCACGGCCGAGACCCCGCAGGAGAAGCCCCATGCCTGGTTTGCGGGCTACGCCCCTGTCGAAGCTCCCCAGATCGCCGTGGCCGTGGTGGTGGAGAACAGCGGCGAGGGTTCTGTGTTTGCCGCACCCATCTGCCGCCAGGTGATGGAGGCCTTCTTCTACGGCCCTCCTCCACCCGAATCACCGACCGAGGAGTAGCTGACGCTGTGGCTCGCCACCCTTGGGGTCGGAACGCTGAGCGCTACAGTCGTTCTGGTGCCCTGAGACGAAGCCGGGAGGATAGGAGTTGGCCGAGACACGTGGCTCGCCCCCAAGGGCCAGAGCACCGGTATTGGGGATGAGAGGGGAGAGATCGATCCCTGTGGCGCTGCTGTTGCTCGCGCTGTCCGTCCTGAGCTGCATCTCTGTGGAGGTACTGCCTGCCGAACGGACGCCGACGCGCACGGTAGTAGCCTTCCCAACAGCTACGTGGACGCCTACGAGGCCGGCTCCGTCGGCGACGAGCACTAGATCGCCCGCGCCCAGCCCCACTTCTCCTCCCCCCGCTGTACCGTCGGTCGGCCGCGTCTTCTTCGCCGAGGGAGTCACTGGAGGCAGAGAGCCGGTGCGCGTCGCCACGGAGTTTCCTCCTGGCACGGCCAAGGTCTATGCCTTCACAACCTATGCAGGTATGTCTCGTGGTTTGCCCTGCCAATCGGTGTGGCATGTGGACGGCCAGCAGATGGCCAGCAACTCGTTCCAGTGGGGGTTCGGCGAAAGCGGTGAGACGTGGGTGGATTCCATTTCGGAAGAGGGCGGACTGCCTCCGGGGCGCTACGACTGGGAGTTGTTGGGGGAGGGGGAGCTGTTGGCGAGGGGTGATTTCGTTATCGGCGTTGCGCCGCAGGGAAGTCCGTCTCCCCTGCCAAGCAGCACGCCCGCGCCCACAAGGGGGCCGACCGAATTTGACCCCATCATCTTCGCCCAGGGGCTGAACGCAGAAGGCGATCCTATCATGCCCAGCATGACCTTTGCCCCGGGCACGACAGAAGTCTTTGCCGTTTGGGCCTGCAGGGGGATGTACCAGGGTCTGGAGCTGCGCTACTTCTGGTACCATAGCGGTCAGGAATATGCCCGTGGTACCAGTTACTGGGAAGAAACAGCGGAGCGCGGACGCTGGCAGGCGCGTCTTCATCTCTCGAGCGGAGCTTCTTTGCCCTCCGGCGACTATAGATTGGAGCTTTATGTCGGAGGCCGGTTGTCTCAGAGTGGGACTTTCGCGATCCGGTAGGGGAGACAGAAGCTGCGTCGTCCTCAGCTCGCCCTGGAATGGCAACGACGAGTTGATGGTTGAAGACCTCTTGTCCGGTGACATGACCCGTCTCACCGATAACCAGGCCACCGATGGCGACCCTGCCTGGTCGCCGGATGGGAGTCAGATCGTGTTCGTCTCCAACTGCGATGGCTACGAGGAGATCTACGCCGTGAACGCAGGTGGAGGGGTGGTGACCCGCCTGACGGTGGACCCGGCGGCCGATGTCGCCCCAGCCTGGTCACCAGATGGGAGGCGGATCGCCTTTGTCTTCTACAGAGGCGGCAACGTGGACCTCTACCTGATGAACCGAGACGGCTCGGGATTGACTCGCGTCACCACCAACCCCGCCGGTGATTGGGATCCTTCCTGGCGTGCGAGGTGAGGTGGCTAGTAGGTTGGCCGCAGGGCGCAGCCGGCAATGGATGCGTCAGAGAGCGGAGAGTCATTCCTGCGAGTTATGGGTTCTCGCGTGCGCATTAGCCGACCCCCGTTGTGCCTCTGCCCGAAGTAGTATAAGATTGAATCCCCCAAGGCAGAGCCTGCCCATTCCATGGTTTCTTGAGACGGCAGGTAGTCTGGGTTGGCGACTGGCTTGCATGGTGGCCGCATGGCGCCATCTGGTTCCGGAAAGGAGCCGGGAGGTTGGAGCGACGGAGACGAAGGAAGCGATGAGGAAGTGGATGCCCTGCGCTGTGCTGCTTTGTGTATTGCCGGCGTTGGCATGTAGCCTCCCGATGGATCTCGGAGGCGAGACTGCGGAGCTCGTTGCCCCTGGGACACCAGCGGAGATAGCAGCCGAGGCCGAGTCGCTGACGACCGCCATGCCGCCGAGTCCAACCGAGCCACCGCCCGGGGTCTTGCTGGAGGACGATTTCAGCAACCCTGGCTCTGGCTGGCAGGTCGAGGAGTACAACCAGGGTCGCTCGGGTTACGGAAACGGTTTCTATTCTGTGACCTCTATCGTCGAGGGCAGCCAGAACTGGGGCGTGGCCAACCGCTTTTTCAGTGACCTGGTTATCGATGTGGACGCCTCACAGGCTTCTGGTCCGGCCAACGACAACAACGCGTACGGAGTGATGTGCCGGGTGCAGTCCAACGGTGACGGCTACACGCTCCGGATCAGTGGGGATGGTTTCTACTCGATACACAAGCTCGATGGTGGCAGCTTCGAGACGCTGGTGGAGTGGACGGCATCGAGGTCTATCCGCCAGGGGAATGCCACCAACCACCTCCGCGCGGTGTGCGACGGGCCCGACCTGGCGCTCCTCGTCAATGGTGAGTTGGTGGCCGAGGCCAGCGACGCCACTTTCCAGGAAGGGGACATCGCTTTCACGGCGACCACCTTCGAAGAGGCGTCGACGGAGGTGCACTTCGACAACCTGGTAGCTCGAAGCCCTGAGCTGCAATAGCTGATCCGCAGGCTCAGGAACGTGCCGCCTCAGGGAGCGGCCGGAGGAAGCGATGAGCTTGGAGATCGGTATTGTCGGCCTGCCCAACGTGGGCAAGTCGACACTGTTCAATGCCCTCACTCGCGCGGGGGCTCTGGTAGCGTCGTACCCCTTCACCACCATAGAGCCGAACGTCGGCGTCGTGCCCGTGCCCGATGACAGGCTGGATAAGCTCGCTGCCCTGGTTCGGCCGGAGAAGGTCACGCCTACCACCATCAGGTTCGTGGACATTGCCGGCCTGGTGAAGGGCGCCAGCCAGGGAGAAGGGCTGGGCAACCAGTTCCTGGGACACATACGCAGCGTGGATGCGATCGCCATGGTCGTGCGCTGCTTCCGGGCGGAAGATATCCCTCACGCCGCCGACACTCTGGATCCTCGCACAGACATCGAGGTAATCAACCTTGAACTGGCCTTGGCGGACCTCTCTACCGTTGAGAACCGCCTGGAGAAGGTGAAGACGGCCAGCAAGGGCAGGGCCAAGGAGTACGATTCCGAGTTGGCTCTGCTGGGTCGCCTTAAGCAGACGCTAAGCAGAGGCGAAAGGGCAGAGGGCGTAGCCGTGGCGGCGGAGGAAGAGAGCATTTTGATCGCCTACGGTCTGCTGACCACCAAACCCCAGTTGTATGTGGCCAATGTTGATGAGCAGGCCGTGGGGGGAGATGGCCTGATCAGGGCGGTACAGGATGCTGCGGAAGAGGCGGGCGTACAGATGGTAAAGATCTGCGCTCAACTGGAGGCGGACCTGGTCGAGTGGCCTCCAGAGGATGCTGCGGGCTACCGAGCCGAGTTGGGAATCGAGGAGTCTGGGCTGGAGCGGGTGATCTCGGCTGGCTATCGCGTGCTGAACCTGGTGACCTTCTTCACGGCGACGGGGGGCCGGGAGCTGCGGGCCTGGACGGTAGGAGACGGCGCGTCGGCGTGGGAGGCGGCGGGCAAGATCCACACTGACATGCAAAAGGGTTTCATCCGCGCGGAGGTAGTGTCTTGCGAAGCGCTGCTTGCGGCTGGCTCCCTGGCGGCGGCCCGTGAGAGGGGCCTGATCCGGCTCGAGGGCCGGGACTACGTCATCCAGGACGGCGACGTGGTACACTTTCGCTTCAATGTGTGAAGGTTGGCCATCGTTCATTGCCAGCCCTATGATAG
The DNA here is from genome assembly GCA_035256725.1 of Anaerolineae bacterium. GTDB lineage: Bacteria > Chloroflexota > Anaerolineae > UBA7937 > B3-Chlor > JAUVXJ01. Next base: position 394 of record DATEXS010000434.1, on the reverse strand, counting down.
GCTCGAAGAGCCACAGGGGTTTACTCTGGTCACCATGACATGAGGAGACGGAGATGAGAGTTCTACTGATCCAACCGCCCCAGAGCGAGAGCGTGGTAGGATTCAGCAAGTTCGGCTGTCCCGAACCGCTGGCCCTGGAGATCCTCGCGGCCAGTCTGCCTGGGCACGACGTGAAGATCCTGGATATGCGCATTGACTCTGACCTGGAGGGCTTCGTTCGACGCTATGGGCCTCAGGCAGTGGGCGTTACCGGCTACACTCCTCATGTACCGCAGATGCTGGCGGTGTGCAGGCGGGCCAAGGAGTTGGACGCCGCTGTCACCACGGTGGTGGGCGGCTATCACGCTACTCTGTGCCCGGAGGACTTCAATACCCCGGACGTGGACGTTGTTGT
>DATEXS010000433.1:0-2065 GCA_035256725.1 Anaerolineae bacterium | reverse complement strand
CGGGCCCGAAGCTGAAGCTCACATCGAGGTGAACTACACCATCAGTCCGGTCCACACCTATGAGAGGTGGATGGACTACGCAGAGCAACTGATAGAGATGGGGGCCGACTGGCTGTCCCTCAAGGACGCTACTGGCATCCTTATGCCCATGGACTCCTACAGGCTGATAAAGGGCATCAAGGAGCGGGCCGGCGACAAGCTCCCCGTTCTCCTCCACTGCCACGATATGGGCGGCACATCGATCGCCAACCATTTCATGGCCGTCCTGGCCGGGGTTGACATGATCGATTCGGCGTTGTCTCCCCTGGCCTTCGGCTCATCTCACCCCGCCACCGAGAGCATGGTGGCGATGCTCAGGAACACACCCTTTGACTCGGGCATAGACCTGAGGAGCCTGGAGGAGCCTGCCAGGATTGCCGCGGAGAGCAGGGACAAGTACGAGAAGTACGCCACGAAGTACTCCGATGTCAGCGGCGATGTGCTCATCCACAAGATCCCCGGCGGCATGATCGCCAACATGGTCGCCAACCTGGAGGAAGCGGGCAAGCCGGGGCTGATGGATCAGGCTCTCAAGGAGGTCCCCAGCGTAGAGGCGGACCTCGGCTATCCGCCGCTCCTCACGCCGTTGAGCCAGATCGTGGGCGTCCAGGCGACGCTGAACGTGATCAGCGGGGAAAGATACAAGATCATAACGAGCGAGACCAGAGACTACGTCGAAGGCAAGTACGGCATTCCGCCAGGCCCCATCAACAAGGAACTCATGCAGAAGATCATGGGGGACGAGGAGCCTGACTATTCGATAAGAGCGGGAGACCTTGCTGACCAGGAGGACTGGGACAAAGCGGTAGAAACACTTGGCCCCCTGGCGAAGAGCGACGAGGACATTATTATGGGGGTCATGTTCCCGATGCAGGCCAAGGAACTCCTCGAGCTCAGGGAGAGCGGTAAACTTGCGGAAGCGCACGCTGCGGCTATACCCTCGGGGCCTGAAGAGGCCGCCGAGGCGCTGGCAAAGCCTGCCGAGGCACCTGCACAGGCACCGGCCGCAGCACCACGCCCAGCGACAGCGGCTGTGCTGCCCACCGTATTGCCTGCCCCCGTCGAGTTCGATGCGGTGGTTGACGGTTCGACGTTCCACGTGCAGGTGGCCGGTGTTGCAGGGTCGCCTGCTCCAGGGGCCCCGGTAAAGTACTTCGTCAAGATTGACGACAGGCTCGAGCAGGTGGAGGTGCGTCCGCAGGCAGGCATCGCGCCCGTGGAGTTCGACGAAGTCTTTCAGGGTGACAAGTTCCACGTCCAGGTGGCCGGTGTTGGCGAGCCGTCACAGCAGGGAGGACCCAGAAGCTACTTCATCCGGGTAGACGGCAAGCTGGAGGAGATAGAGGTACATCCCCAGGTGGAGATTCAGCCTTCTGGAATCCTCGCACAATCTGCGAGTGCTGCACCCGCTGCAGCACCTGCACCGGCCGCTGCGGCGCCAAGCGCCCCAGCACCGGCCATGGCAGAGGCCCCGGCAGCGGCGGCACCTGCGGCAGGAATACCAAAGGCAACGCAGCCTGGAGACGCGGTACCTCCGATGGCCGGCAGAGTGGTCAGAGTGCTGGTCAAGAAGGGCGATACCGTGAAGGCAGGCCAGACAGTGGTGGTGGTGGAGGCCATGAAGCTGGAAAGCGAGGTTCAGAGCCCGATTGACGGCACGGTGGAAGAGATCTTCGTGGAGCCAGGTGACAGTGTGACCTCCGATGACGCCCTTGTGAGGATCGTATAAGGCTCGCGTTTTGCGTCGGGGGCCCGTCGGCTGCGGATTCTTCCCAGGTGGCCGACGGCCGTGAATGAGAGACTGGGAACGATGGACTGAGGAACCTGGCCGCTCACTTGAGTGTGCGGCTTGGCGTTGAGCGAACAGCCGCTGACTGGAGTCCGCGGCGGAGAGAATAGGAGGTGCCCATGCGCAAGAAAGTGTCCATTGCCGGTGCTGGGCAAACGGGCGGTACTATGGCCCGCGACCTGGCGGCGAAGGGCTACGCCGACATCGTCCTCGTGGACGTTATCGAGGGCTTCCCGC
>DATEXS010000432.1:0-2790 GCA_035256725.1 Anaerolineae bacterium | reverse complement strand
TACCCCATGGCCTACGGCATCCTCCAGGACCTGGTGGAGATTCTACAGACAGCCGAGGTGGACTTCACCACCCTGGGTGGCGAGGAATGGTGCTGTGGATATCCACTGCTGTCGGCCGGTTTGCCGGTCTCGGACCTGGTAACCCACAACCTCAATGCAGTCAAAGCGCTAGGACCGAAGACCCTGGTCACCACCTGCCCCTCGTGCTATCACATGTGGAGGCATCACTATTCGCCCGATTTCGTGCGGGTCATGCATTCGACCGAGTTTCTGGCCGATCTGGTAGAGGAGGGCCGGGTGCCCCTTGAACGCCTGGAGATGCGCGTCACCTACCATGACCCCTGCGATCTGGGCAGGAAAAGCGAGGTCTACGATGCCCCCCGTCAGTTGATCCGAGCGATTCCCGGTGTGGAGCTGGTGGAGATGGAAGGCATTAGGGAAAACGCTATGTGCTGCGGGGGAGGCGGGAACCTGGAGTCATTGGACCCTGACCTATCCAGAGCAGTGGCCAAGCGGCGGCTGGAGCAAGCGCAGGCGGTGGGCGCGGAGGCCATCATCAGCGCCTGCCAGCAATGCGAGCGCACCCTGTCCATGGCCGCTCGTCGTGAGAAGGTCAGGATCAAAGTGCTGGACGTCGTGCAGTTGTTGCGCTCCGCCCTTGCGTGCCGAGAAGTCGCGAGCGAGGAAGTAGCGTGAGTCTGTTCGATCCCCGTGTACTCAAGGATGAGGAGACAAGACGGAGGCGGGAACGGCTCCTGCCAATCCTCTCTGCCGCCCTGGACGCGGTGGACCCCATCGCCGCCGTCAAACGCTACATGTCCCTCGAAGCAAGCGAGCTGCGTATTGGTGAGCGTACCTATGACCTGGACCAGTACCGGAACATCTACGTCATAGGTGGCGGCAAAGCGGGCGGCGCCATGGCCAAGGCGGCTGAGGAGGTCCTCGGCGAGCGTCTCACGGCGGGAGTGATCAACACCAAGTACGGCTACCTGGCCGACACCAAGATTATCGAGATCAACCAAGCAGGCCACCCCCTCCCAGATGCTTCCGGCTTGGCCGGGACGAGTCAGATGGTGCAGTTGGCTAGAGGAGCATCGCAGGGCGACCTGGTGATCTGTCTCATCTCAGGCGGCGGCTCGGCTCTGATGACGCTGCCTGTAGACGGCGTTACCATCCAGGAAATGGAGGCCCTCACCGAGGCACTGCTGCGCTGCGGGGCCACCATCAACGAGATCAATACTATCCGCAAGCATCTCTCTCAGCTCAAGGGAGGCAATCTGTCCCGAGCGGCCTATCCTGCAGAAGTCGTTGCGCTGATCCTCTCGGACGTGGTGGGCAATCCTCTGGACGTGATCGCCTCTGGTCCCACCGTGCCCGACTCCAGCACCTTCGCTCAAGCCTACGAGATCATCGAGCGGTACGAGTTGGTGGATGACTTGCCCCTGTCCATCGTTCGGCACCTTGGTCAGGGTAAGGAGGGGCAGATCCCGGAGACGCCGAAGGAGGACGATCCCCTGTTCGCGACGACGTACAACCTCATCATCGCCAGCAACGAGCTTGCGGCCCAGGCGGCCCTCAAGCGGGCCCAAGAGGCAGGGTTCAACACCTTGCTTCTCTCCACCTACGTGGAGGGCGAAGCCCGTGAGGTGGCGCGGGTCTTCTCTGCCATCGCCAAGGAGATACTGCACTCCGGTCAGCCGGTGGCGCGGCCCGCCTGCGTCGTGGCTGGGGGCGAGACCACCGTGACCATCCGAGGAGAAGGGAAAGGCGGACGCAATCAGGAGTTGGCCCTCTCTGCTGCCATTCAGCTCGACGGCCTCGATGACTCCATGATCGTCGCATTGGCCACCGACGGGACGGACGGCCCCACAGACGCAGCGGGAGCCATCGCTGATGGCTCAACCATGCGGCGCGCCCGCGCCAAGAAGTTGTTGGCCAGGCAATACCTGGCCAACAACAACTCCTACCACTTCTTCGAGCAGCTAGGCGACTTGCTGATCACGGGCCCCACTAACACCAACGTCAACGATCTGACCTTCGTTTTCGTCTTCTAGCGGCTCGAGGCCGATCCTCGCCTGACCCACGGGAGGCGGACGGACCGCGTGTCGGAGGCACTCAGCTGGCAAACCTCTACACCGCCACGGCTTCCTTGGTCTCCTCTACGAACGGGAACGTCGATCCGCCAATGGGCAGGACGATAACCTCCGCCTTGGGATACTTCTTCGAAGCCCGGGCCAGCGCATCCTCGATGGAAGCGGCGTGCTCCATCTCCATGTCTTCCAGTTGCTGCTTGGTCAAACCCTCGGTCACCACGATCAGGCTCTTGGTGGCGAGCAAACGCCGCAGGCGCGAAGCCATGGGTCCACCGGTCGTCGATGCCTTGCCGGTGGCAATCCAGTCCACCACCTCGTCGGGATTCGGTCTCTCTCTGAGGGTCTCGTACATCACGGGCCCAGCCCCATCAGGGCAAGCGGAGAGCAGGATCACCATCCCTCCCTCCCTGGTTATGTCGTCTGCCAGGAGGATCGACTTGCCAGATTGGATGAGATCGCTCTCCAGGGGATAGGCGGAGGTGATGGTAACGTCCGCCAGCTTGGGCACGGGCGCTCCATACACAGCCTTCAGGGCCGCCACCGCTTCTCTTTGCGCTGCCTCGACCTCCCCGATTAGGACCCTGTAGATCTTCTTCTCTGCGTTGAGCAGACAATCGATCTTCATGTCTAGGCCAGCCAGGCGCGCTGCCTCCAGCATGTCCTCCCAGAGGGGATTCCCCTCCATGATGCCCTGCGT
>DATEXS010000431.1:0-12101 GCA_035256725.1 Anaerolineae bacterium | reverse complement strand
TGGGCGCCAGGCGCATGGCTTGGAGCACCTTGTGCAGCTTCTTTGCCCCTATGCGGTTCCTCTTATAGGACCGGACGCTGTACCTGCTTTCTACCAATGTGGTGAAGTCCATGCTCTAGCTCCTTTCCAGGGCCTAGGCTCTTTGCTCCAGGTAACGCAGGGATATGAGCTGTGCTTCAGGCAACCCTTCTACCTGTGTCTCTCGGACTGCGCCCTCCTCCAGAAGGGCTGATATCGCTCTCTCCACTTCCGTCGGGGTCCATTTGAGCACGTGAAACATGCCTTTGACCATCGCCCGGTCGGCTGCTACGACGTTCTCCAGGTAGCGGCGGATCAGCCAACGTTGAGCCCCGGATCGTTTGAGAACACGGGCCTGGTCTGACAACTCGGGGAAGTGTCTCAGTAAGAGTTCGTAGGTAAAGGCATACCGCCAGCGCCAGACTCTGGCCACGCCAGTAGGGAGAACCTTGAGGCCGACTTGCAGCTCCACTAAAGCGCGATCAAAGCGCGACTTCGCGCTGCTACTGCTCAGTCCCGCTTTCTTGCGCAGCTGGATGGTGTCCAAGGGGCCCTCCTCCAGCAGGGCTTCACAGATCCACTTGGCCTCGGCAGTCATCAGACCGGCGTGATACTCGTCGAGATAGTCATCCAGTTCACCAAGGTTCTCGCTGGCGGCGTAGAAGGCGGGGAGCATCTCCAGAGAGACGAGCGTCGCTCGCCGGCGCAACAGCTTTCCGTAATACCACTGGCGCTGGCCCAGGGCATCGTCCTTCCAGCCCCAGCACTTGTTGATATCGGGATCGTCGTGCTGCATGGGTACGGCACGGACACGGCCAGCGATCGCGTGAAAGAGGTTGGGCAGCTCAGTCCCCTTGGTGGGCCAGAAATGGCAGAAACCTACCTCGTTGACGAAATCGAGAGCTTGCTCCGGAGTGCGGATTCTACGGTCTGGCGTGCGGCGGTAGTTCCAGTCTCGTTGATTCTCGATCCCTTCTTTGGAAATGCTCTCCGCCACGGCGCAGTTACTCTACGACCAGGCTGATGTCCGTGACCAGACTCTCGTAGTCCCAACCCGACGCATAGATGAGCAGGGATTTCAACCGGGCCGGCCGTGGAGAGATGGTCTCCATGACGTTGCCGCTGGCGTATTCGAACCAGACGTTCTGCGGGATCCTCTCCCCGAACATGGTGGGGTTGTTGTCCGTGTTCTGGTAGTAGAAGCCATGAGTCCACTGACTCTGACTCCCGTAGACGTCCTCGTACTCCAGCCGGATCATGAGGGGATACTCAGAGCTGAGATACCCACCACCCGACAGGCTCTGGTGCTCCAATCTGACCTTCAGGTAGAGGCTGATGGAGGTGGCGAGATCGGATACCTCCTCATTCAGGTCCTGTCTGATGACCGTCTCACAGTGATTGCCTCCGCTTACCAGTCGCGAGAACTTGACAGCCCGTGAAGAAGTGTCGGGAAGCTCCAGGATGGAGATCTCGCCATCGACGTTGCCACCGTCTCCTCCCTGTTCGTTGTAGGTCTGCCACCCCACGGACAGGTCCTCGACGAAACTCCCATTGACAAGGAGGTTCTGGGCGGCGGCTATCGGCTCCTCGGGTGGCTGGCCTTTCAGCACCGTGGTCGTCTCCCGCTGTACGAGGCTCACGGTCTCTCCCTCGGCGCTGACCTGTGCTGTGCCCAAATGGACGATGGTGCGGCTGCTGTCCTGCGTGACCTTGAGGGAATAGCTGCCCTCCTTGAGCAGGGCGGCCATATGGGGCGAGGTCACCCGGAACTCCATCGGGCCGTTGACGGGCAGGGCCACCCCGATGTTGGCCTGGCCCAGCAGAAGCTCCAACTGCACGGCGTCGTGTCTATTGCTGAGGCCGAAGCGCGGAGAGCGCATGGCTCCCAACCTGGCCTCGGTGTCGAAGGAGAGGGTGACCGTGCTGTTATCAAACAGACTGAGGAAAGCCCTTGACGAGGAATCGGTACGGATTGTGCTCCCCTCGGGCACGTTGGCGGTACCGGTCACCCCAGTGGGGGTGGTGGCGCCAGGCGCCCAGACCAGTACCGTACCCATGATCGCCTCCAAGGTGGCTTCGTGGCCGACCGTAGCGTTGATCACGTACCAGCGGACGGTGAGGGGGATGCCTATGAGCAGCGCGCAGTTAACGCAGAACGCTGCGAAGAGAACCAGCCAGGCCACCCTTCCAGGGTCTCTACGCATCAATACCCTACCTCGAAGCGATTGAATTCTCCCGTGGCCTCCTCCCAATGGGCGTCGAGTCTCTCCACGCGGGCTGAGGGGGGCCCTAGCTTCAACTGCCGCTGGAGCTTTTCCAGGGCATCTCCGGGGCCTTCGGCGACAACCTCCACCGTGCCGTCAGGGAGGTTGCGCACGTAACCTGCCAGACCCAGGGCTCTAGCTTCCGTGCGCGTGAAATCCCGGAAGAAAACGCCCTGCACCCTCCCCTGGAGAATGGCCCTCAGCCGTTTCGGTGTGGACATCTCTCCCCCTACCTGGACAGCCAGACCAGGTGGGGTTTCCGCTCATCGAGCCGGATCAAGCCAGCCTGAAGCGTAAGATCGACAGCTTCCTGCAACTCCTCTGGGCTCGGGCGGCGGTTGATCTCTGCGTACTGCTGCGCTTTGTACGTGGGTCGGTACTGGGCCATGACGTTGAGATAGGTGTGTGGCGAGATCTCGTCCGCCAGGAACCTTGCCACCTCCCTGGTGCCGGCCATTCCGTTGGGCAGAACCAGATGGCGGACCAGAAGCCCTCGCAGCGCGATGCCCTCCTCGTCCGTGACCAGGTCTCCCACCTGGCGGTGCATCTCGCGGACGGCTGTCTGGTTTACGCTGGGATAGTCCTTGACTTTCGAGTACCGGCGACCCGCCCCTTCGTCGGCGTACTTCATATCGGGCATGTAGATGTCCACGATGCCGTCCAGCAAACGCAACGCCGCCAGGCTGTCGTAGCCCCCGGTGTTGTGGACTAGAGGCACGCTTAGGCCCCTTTCTGCTGCGATGAGCAACGCCCCCAGGATCTGCGGTAAAACATGGGTGGGGCTCACGAAGTTGATGTTGTGGCAGCCCTTGTCCTGTAAATGGAGCATCATGGCGGCCAGTTCCTCTGCGTCCACCTCTCGGCCTTCACCCAACTGGCTGATCTCATAGTTCTGGCAGAACTGGCAGTTCAGGTTGCAGTTGGCGAAGAAGATGGTCCCCGAGCCATGCTGGCCTACGAGCGGATCCTCTTCCCCGAAGTGAGCGTTGTAGCTGGAGACCACTGCCTTGTCAGCGGTGCGGCAGGCAGCGCCCTTCGCGCTCTCCAGGCGGTTGACAGCGCACTCGCGCCCGCAGAGCCGACACTCTTCAAGCATTCGACGCGCCTCAGCGACGCGCCGCTCAAGCTCGCCTGTGGCTAACAGATTCAGGTAGGCTGCTTTGAACTTGGCCATCCGAGGGTCCTCAGTCCGCTAATTATAACAGACTCCCAGCTGCTTGGCGATTTCCGAGGTCGTGACCGGCACCGCCTCAGGACCAATACACCGGCACCTTCCTCATCTGCCCCTGGCGGTCCCAGTAGAGGACGTGGCCGCGCTGGCAGCCATATTCGTAGAGTTGCATGGTGATCTCCACGTCGCGCCGACAATAGTCGATTACCTTGTCCACCTCTCCCTGGCGGAACCATTCCACCGATTGGAGACCGTCCGCTGATTTGCCGGCGCCGAGCGTAGCCTCGGCCAGCGCCTGCAGGGGGAGACGAAAGCCCAGTTGTTGGTGTATATCTTGTAGCAGGTCCACCGTGGGCAGAGTGTGCAGCGGGTAGTCAGTGTAGGGCTGAAGCACGGCGTAGTCAAAGTTCACGACGTTGAAGCCCACCACCAGGTCGGCCTGCACCAGTTCCTCCACCAGTTCCTCTACTCGATCCTCGGTGTAGGCGCGGTATTCCAGAGTGGATGTGTCGTAGGTGACCGCCACTGCCAACCCCAGTTTGCCGAGGTTGTGCCGGCCGCCAACCTCATCAAAAGTCCTCTGGGTTTCCAGATCGAAAAAGAGGGTCTTTTTGTGCTTCACGACGTAGGCGTCCCCTAGCGAGTTGGCGGGAATGGTTGGCACCGCTAGCTGATCCAGGCCACCAGCAAGGTCATGGTGGCAATACTGGCCAGGGTGGAGGCGAAGATTACCCCGGTCACCAGTTCCGGTTCGGTGCCGAACTCCATAGCCAGGATGCTGGCCATCACCCCTGTCGGGGTGCTGTGCTCGATGACGCAGGCCTGAGCGGTGATGGTCGAAAGACCCATCACGGCGGCCAGGCCCAGACCTATCAGTGCCCCTCCTACCAGGCGGACGCCCGTGGCTACGCAGATGAGGCCGATTCGGCTGGCGAACGAGCTTCTCGCCAACTGTGTGCCCAAGAGCAGGAGCATCACCGGTATGGCCGCATCTCCCACCATTCCCGCCGGCTCCATAACGAAAGTGGGTAGGGTGATGCCAAAGGCCTTGAGGGCGAACGCCGCCGCTATGGAGTAGATCATGGGGATCCTGAAGATGTTCAAGAGGGAAGTTGTGGTCTTGGCCTTTCCTCTGGAAGCTACGAACACGGCCAGACTGTTGACCAGAAAGGCGCTGGTCACGAAGTAGATCAAGGCCCGCTCCAGTCCTGCCTGCCCAAAGGCGAAAAGCACCAGAGGCAGGCCATAGTTGCCGGAGTTGACGAAGGTGCAACTGAGGAGAAAGGCGCTTTCGGTGGAGCGGTCCAGCCGCATCATTCTGGCCACCAGCCAGGAGAGGGCCAGCGCGAGCAGAGTTCCAGACACCGTGAAGATGATGATCTGTACCAGGTCTGTGCCGCTGACCGTTGTTTCCACGAGCTTGGAGAAGATCAGACATGGGCTCAGGACGTATAGAGATACGCGAGACAGGGTCTGGGCGTCTACGGTCAAGAAGCGGGCAGCGACAAAACCAGCACCGATGATGAGGAAGACCGGAAGGACGACGTTAATCAGTATGTTGAGCAGGGTCACCCTTGTAGCCTGCTACTCTTCTTCGTCGAGGAGAGATATCAACAGTCCAGCAGTAAGCTCCAGTTCGCTGAGGGCCTCCTCCCCAGCTGCGGCGACAACTTCATCCTCGCTCTCACAGCAGAGGCGCAGGGCACTGCGCGCTGCCTGGCCGCCGATCTTGCCCAGCGCAGAGATAGCTGCTTGCTGTACCTCCCTATCCGCGTCGCCGATCATGCTGATCAGGTTGGGCACCGCCTCCCTTAGCTCTAGCTCTCCGCAGGCCCTGGCGGCCTCGAAGCGCATCTCGGGATTGGCGCTCGCCAGTTCTCCCAGCACCGTCGGGCCCCACGCTGGGTCTGCGCTACGTCCCATGCAGAAGATGGCGCTGATCCGCATCTTCTCCACTGAATCGCGATAGGCTCGTTCGATCAGGTCCTCCACACCCGGTGCTCCGGAGTAACTGATCGATTCCACTGCACGCCTCCGAGGCTCCAGCGCCTCGTTGTCGTCCTCAATTACGTCCCACAGGGCCCTCACGACCCTTTGCCCCATCTCCTGCTCCAACTCGTCCAGTTCGGCCATGAGCACGAAGCGCCCCAGGCCGGTGGCGGCAGCGGCCCGCACCGGGATGGACGGATCTGAAACCAGCAAGTCCAGCAAGGCATCCACTAGGCCCGGACTACGGTCCTCCCATAGTCCATCAACTGACTGCGCTCGGACGTCTGCGTCCTGGTCATGGAGGCCGAGCCGGAATATGGCGTTGAAGTCCACAATGAAGTTGGCTTCGGCGATTTGGACGAGGGCGTCCATGATCTGTCGGCGCCGAGTTGTGCCGATACTTGCCCAGCGCTCCGAGAAGAGCCTCAGTTCATCCCGACTTAGGTCGGAGAGCATGTAGAGTCGGCTGCGTGAGAGAGAGCTACTTCTGTCGCAAAGGTGGTCCAAAGCGCGTGTGATTTCCATGTTCCTGACAAGCTACCATATGCTGATGAGTTTGTAACAATATTATAACGGAGCTTGGGCACCAAGTCAAGCCCTTGCCGGAGGAGATTCTGGGAGGAGAGGAAGGGGAGGTCTCGCTGCGCCCCTCTTGGAGCGAGACTTCAGAGGGGCCGGTGATCAGGGGGAGAGTAGGTACTGGCCGGCGACTCGTCCCCAGTCCGCTACTGCCATCCCGGCGCAGCAGCTCCTGAGGCTTTGCAGCGTATTATGCAGAGGGACCCCAGCGGTCCTCGGAGCAGCGCGCGGGGACGTGCGGATCCAACCTCAAGAGCCCGGTTCCTCTGGGCCCCAGACCAAGTACTGCCGGAGTTGCTCTTTGAGGGTCCCGGTGTTGGTGAAGCGAAGGGCCGTCATCCCCAGAGCGAGCGCGGCCTCCACGTTGCCGGCAAAATCGTCAATGAAGATAGCTTCGGAGGGCAGAACCTTGAGCTGCTCGAGGATCAGACGGAACACTCGCGGATCAGGCTTGGCCAGGCCCACCTGTGCCGAGTAGACGATGGCATCGAAGAGATGCTTGATCTGCCAGTTGTGCTCCAGCCAGTGATCCAGCCTGTCTGGCGCGTTGCTCAGGAGGCCGATTCTGTAACGTGCTTTGAGATCGCGAATGAGTTCCACCAGTTCCTGGTCCACTCGGTCGCCGGAGAAGTATTTCCGGCGGAAGCCGGCGATCTCATCAGGGGTGGACAAGCCCAGCTTCGCGCCTACACGCCTCCAATACGCTTCATAGGTGATGGCACCTACCTCGGCTAGCTCCCAGTCCGGGCCGCCCCAGATGTGCCGCTCCAAGGTGCCGGGCGCAAGCCCTAGCCTTGTCTCCAGTTGGTCACGCACCTCTGGAAAGTCGGTGCGCACGATGACTCCGCCCAGGTCGAAGATCACCGCTTGTATGGCCACGTGCCTATCCGGACTTCGCGGGGGACTACTCATCCATCCGCGTGAGCAGCTCGATGAGGTGCTGTAGGCTTTCTGCCTTAGCATCGGGGACCACGTGGTCGGCTTCTGCATCGTAGTCGGGATAGAGGTCCCACGCCGCCAGGATGCCCTTCAAGCCGGCGTTGTGCGCGCCCGCGATGTCGAACCGGAGTGTGTCACCGACCATCACCACCCGCGAAGGAGGCAAACCCCACTGGCTGAGTACCTTCTCGAATATGCCTGGGTGGGGCTTACGGAGACCGACCCCTGCGGAAGTGAAGGCCATGTCGAACCACCTTCGGAAGCCCGCCCCATCCACCAGGCGCTGAATAAGCGGATCATCCGTAGCGTTGGAGATTAGCGCCAGCCTGTAGCCGCGCTCAGAAAGCTCGCGCAGCGTTGCTTCAGCGTGGTCGTAGGCCGTCCACCGTTCCTCCTCGAAGGAGAAAAAGGCGCGCACAGCGGCTTCGACGAGATCGTGGCTGAGGTCGCGGTGGTCCGACCGGCTCAACGCACGCCGCAAGGAGTCGGCAGTTGAGTACTCTACCTGCTCCTCCACGGACCTCTGATAGAGAGCCCGGCGCAACTCCAGGTACTCCTCCCCGAATCGATGGCGGTCGATGTCCACGCCTCTTTGAATCAGGAAATCGACCAGGTCACGCGCTGCTCGGCGTCTCACCGGTTCCCATTCGTCATCAAGGAACATCAGTGTGTTGCCCAGATCGAAGATCACACCCCTGATGCCAGTCATGTTCCGATCATGCCCCCCCAGTCTTTGAGGTGATCGATCATCGCGGCCGCCTCGACCGTTCTCTGCTCCTTCAGAGGGAGGTAACGAATGGTGACCTGGCCTGCCGATGCCTCATCGGGGCCAACGATGATCACGTACGGTATGCTCCGCTTCAGAGCGTGGCGGATCTGAGCGCCCAGAGGGTCGTTCTCGAAGTACAACTCCGTGTTCAGGCCCGCCCTACGCAGGTTATCGCTGACCCGAAGCGAATCGCCGATCCGCGCTGCGTCGAAGACGGTGACCAGCACACGGGTATTGGCCGTCCCCACCTCCGCTGGGAACATGTGCAGTTCCTCCATCACGTCGAAGATGCGCTCGATGCCGAAGCTAGTCCCCGTGGCGGGGTAGCTCCTGTCGGTGAACATGCCGATCAGTTCATCGTAGCGCCCGCCGCCGGAGATGCTGCCGATGCGGGGTTCCTCCACCACCGTCTCGAAGATGGGTCCTGTATAGTAGTCCAGGCCCCTGACCATAGAGAAATCGACCTGGTATCGCTCCGCGGGAATGTGGAGCGCCTCCAGGTAGTCCAGGATCTCCGACAATTCACCGATCCCCTCCACGGCGGTGGGATACTCAGCCAGCCGGCCCTCTAGTTCCCCCAGCAGAGACCGATCATCTCCGCTGATTTGCAGCAGTTCCAGAAGCCGCCCCGCCACCGCGTCCGGAATGTCATTGGCTTTCAACTCCTCCCGGACGCCTTCCAGGCCGATCTTGTCCAGTTTGTCGATAGAGCGGTAAAGGCCGCCCAGCAGTTCGCCGGGTACGCCGGCAAATTGGCCAATGCCGGTGAGGATCTTACGATTGTTCATCTTCATCACGAACTGGGGAAAACCGAGCCGGTTCAGCAGCTCGTAGGTGATCTGCAGAAGCTCGGCGTCGGCAAGCATACTGGCTGTGCCAACTGTGTCCACGTCGCACTGGTAGAACTCGCGGTAGCGACCTTTGCCTGGCCGTTCGCCCCTCCAGACCGGCGCGATCTGATACCGCTTGAAGGGCTTCTGCAACTCGGGGTACATGGCCACCACTCGGGAGAGGGGGACGGAGAGATCGTACCTTAGCGCCAGCTTCTCCTTGCTCCCGCTTCGTGAGACGTTGTAGATCATCCGCTCGGCGTCGGGGCCGTACTTGCCGGCCAGAGTCTCGTGTAGCTCCACAGAGGGTGTAGAGAGTGGTTCGTAGCCGAATCGCTCGAAAACGTCTCGGATCACGTCGATCACATATTGGCGAAGGACCATCTGCCGGGGCAGGATGTCTCTCATCCCTCTGGGAAGTCTAGGCTCCACTTTGTCAGCCACTCTGTTTCACCCCTTCTTCGTCTATGGTTGTCGATAGACACGGCTGCTCGGACATGCTGTGCGCTTGGGCTCTAGATGGCTTTGACCGTGATGTCCGCTGAGCCCAGCAGGGATGCGCCCAGAGCTGTCTCCGCTGCCTCGATGATCTCGCCGCTGCGCACCATCGCGGCGATGCGCTGAAGGTCTGGGTACAGCGGCCGGTCCTTGCTGAGATGGTCAATCTGCCCCCTGATGGCGCGATACGCTGCCTCCGTTCCCTTACCCGCACGAGCCTTGGCAACCGCCGTCCCCTGATCTAGATCATACTCCACCAGCTTCTTGTGGCCTCGGGATTCCTCCTTCGTTAGCCACTTGCTGGAGCTGAACTCCAGGCCCCGATACCGGAAATCGAGGGCCTGAGCCGCGCAGAGCATCTCGATGCCCACGACTTGCTCCACGTTTTTCACGATCTCCCTGGCGTGCAGGGCTGCGTTCATGCTCATGCTCACGTGATCCTCTTGATTGGCGGAAGTGGGGATGGAATCTACGCTGTCGGGGTGAGCCAAAGTCTTGTTCTCAGACACCAGGGCTGCTGCCGTGTACTGAGCCATCATCAAGCCACTGTTCAGTCCGCTGTCTTGCACGAGCATCGCTGGTAACCCCGCGCTGAGGGTCTTGTCGAGGAGACGGAAAGTCCGGCGCTCGGAGATGCTGCCAATCTCAGCCACCGCCATGCCTAACAGGTCCATGGCCAAGGCCAAGGGCTCACCGTGAAAGTTGCCGCAAGAGATGGCCTTGTTCTCCCTGGACTCGGGAAGGTCCAGCACGATGAGGGGGTTGTCCGTCGCCGCGTTGATCTCTATGCTGACGGTGTGGCGGACGAAGGCCAGGACATCTCGCACGGCGCCGATGACCTGGGGTCCACAACGCACCGAGTAGGCATCCTGCACTCTGTCGGTCGAGTCTACCAGTTCGCTTCCCCTGATCAAACTGCGGACATTGGCTGCGGATCTTTTCTGCCCTTCGTGCCCACGGGCCACGTGCACGCTTTCATGGAAGGCGTCTGAAACGCCCTTCATGGCCTCCAGGCTCATGGCCAGGCAGATCTCCGCGTTCTTGAGCAGCGTCTCCGCATCATGGCAAGCCACAGCAGCCAGGGCCGCGCTGACAGTTGATCCGTTGATGAGGGCGAGTCCCTCTTTGGCTTTCAGGACGATCTGTTCGATGCCTGCCCGGCGCATGGCCTCCCCAGCGTCCAGCAACTGCCCCTCGTAGAAGGCCTGGCCTCCCTCCGTGCCCTCGCTTAGCGCCAGAGCGAGGTGAGCTAGGGGCGCCAAGTCGCCACTGGCTCCCAGGGAGCCTTTCTCGGGCATCACCGGGTGCAGGCCTTGGTTGAGCATGGCTAGCAATCTCTCCAGGACAACTGCTCTGATGCCGGAATACCCTTTGGCCAAGGTGTTGGCCCTGATGAGCATGGTGGCTCTCACCACCTCCTCCGCCAGGGGTGGCCCCACGCCGGCCGAATGGCTCATGATCACGTTGCAGGTCAGGGCCTCCACATCCTTTGGCGGTATGCTCAGCTCGGCCAACGAACCATATCCTGTGGTAAGGCCGTACACGGTGAGCTTTCCCTCGTCCAAAATCTGGTCCACCCAGGCTCTGGAATTGGCCATCTTGTCTTTGGCTGGAGCAGACAATTGAACCTTCCTGTTCCTTCGGGCAACATCTATCACATCCTCAATGGACAGACCGTCTCCGTCGATGAGTAACGTGGCGCAATGATGGGGGTCATCCTTTTGCCGTTCCATCAGCCTGCCTCCTGCGGATTGGGAACGCCGGTCTTTGTGCCGGCCTCAGAGTCAAAAAGAGGAGCCCAGGCCGACTGCCCACGGCTCCTCTAGATGGAAGGGGTGGACGACGGGGGTCGAACCCGCAACCACAGGATCCACAGTCCAGTGCTCTGCCAGTTGAGCTACGTCCACCGCAGCGCTTGGAACTCTGCCCTAAGTATAGCACACGGGGGCACTCGCGGCAAGGCTCAGGGTTCCTGCACAACTACGAATTCGCACACAGAATCTCCCATTCCCTGTCTCTGGGGGTATCGAACGTCGATCTGAGCCTCAGGGAGCAGAGCACCAAACCACGAGTCCCACAGGGTCTCGCAAGTCACGCAGGCCTGATCCTGCCTCTCTAGGTTCGCTCTCTTGGCCCCCTCGAAAGCGGCGCAGCGACGGACGATGATCCGCGCTCTATCTTGATCCAGATGATAGTCGGCTCTCACTCCCGGGCCAAGCAAGAGGTCGGTGTGTGTGGCAATCATTCTCAGGGCGTCGGCCAGATCGTCGGCCTGCGTCTTTCCTATCGCCTTGAGCATGGTGCGCATCTCGATGCGGCCGAAGGCGGAACGGACAATGGCGTTGAGGTCTATTGCCGCCTCCAGCCCGAACTTCTCCACCGACCGCAGAAACCACTGGCCGTCCCAGAAGAGGGCCAGCTTGCGCAGCATCTTGACCTTTTCAGCATCGGAAAGGGGGTAGAGCTCCACCGGAGGGCCTCGCTTTCGCTATTGAACGATATCGCCGGCCTTGATCACGGTTTGCACCAGGTTGCTGCCGAAGCGGTAGGCAAGATGGCGATAGTCCGGCACGTCCAGGATGAGCAGGTCTGCCTTCTTGCCTACTTCCAGGCTCCCCACCTCGTGGCCAACGGCGACGGCGTGCGCGGCATTGATGGTCGAGGCCACGATGGCCTCCGCCGGAGTCATGCGCATCTGGCGGCAGGCCAGGGCCATCACCAAAGGCATGGCCTCGCAATAGCAGGTGCCAGGGTTAAGGTCGGTGGCCAGGGCCACAGCCACACCCGCGTCGATCATCCTCCTGGCCGGTGCGTAGCGGGTCTCTCCCAGGCCAAAGGGTGTCCCAGGGAGCAGTACGCCCACGGTATCAGAATCGGCCAGCAGCCTGATCTCTTCGTCCGTTGTACACACCAGGTGATCGGCAGAGGTGGCCCCCAGTTCCACCGCCAGCGCGGTGCCGCCCAAGGAGGTGAACTCGTCGGCGTGGATCTTGAGTCTCATCCCAAGCTCCTTGGCCTTCTCCAGGATACGCCTGCTCTGCTCC
>DATEXS010000430.1:0-7343 GCA_035256725.1 Anaerolineae bacterium | reverse complement strand
GGGGCCAACCACCATCATGAACACGAAGCTGAGGCCCTCCACCGTTCGGCTGGCGAGCAGCGCCGCCGCTCCGCTGCTGATTGCTCCCAACCCTGCCCCGATGATCACCGCGCCCACGGCCACCAGTCCAGACCGTTTGGGACCAATCCTGTGCACTACGATCCCCGCAGGGATGGCCAACAGGAAGCCACTCAGGGAGAAGATAGACATCAACAGATTGGCCATGGTGAGATCGAGGCCGAAGACCTGCATCAGCACGGGCATGACGGGCGGAACCTTGTACTGATTGATGGATACCGCCATCGCCGCGACAAAAAGTGCGGCCATGACTACCCATGCATACCGTTTTGACAAACACGCCTCCTTACATTTGCCCCGGCAGCTTCTCCGCCGCCTGTAGTGTTCATCATGACGTGTCTAGACCCGTCGCCGAATGATCTAGGACTCCCCGAAAGTGCGCCCACTCACTCTCTGCTGAACCGACAACCATCGGCCAGGGGACAGTACTTGCAGGCACGGTCCATGGCCAAAGGCAGCATCTCTTTTCCCAGGCCAACTGCCATGGACAAGGACTTGGACGGGACCATCAAATGATTACCATCCAGGCTTAGACCCAGCTTCTCCGTGGGGAGCAGGTCGAAGAAAACCCTATGATCCTCCAGGGGCCAATCAAGTTGCCCTGGTTGAAAGGGAGCGCTGGCCTGCCAGCCTCGCTCCTTCGCCGCATCGAGGATGAGTTGGTGGGCCTTCTCGGCAAGCTCGCCCACGGCGGCGATGCCTATACCATCGAGCAGGACAGCTCGCACCTCATCCCCTTCGGCCCGATAGGCTGAGACGCGATCATCGAGATACTCACCGATGGTGCAGAGGACCAGAGCCACCTCCTGGGCTAACACGAATCTGTCCGCCAGCAGATGCCCATGGAAGGTCGCGCCCTCGTCGATGATGACCTCTTGATCCCGCACCTCTCTCAGGGCGAAGAGGTCGTAGATGATGGAGGGCTCAAGCCGGCGCTGGGACTCGCGCAGCAGCTCCCGATTGAGGTCTACTTGCTGCTCTTGGGACACCTGGCCTGAGGGCTCTGTGCCCTGGCACCAGAGCAGCGAGGACATGTCGAGTTCCAGGTCGAGGTGTCTCAGCACCTTCATGCTGGCGTCTCCGAAGGCCGCACCGGGCAGATTGGATCGCCCTGGAGGCAGCGCCTCCCCCACCCTGCCTCAACTCGGCTCACACAACGAGGTGGTCGACGTGAGGTGCTGGAGCAAATCAGCGCAAGGGCTACAAAAGCAGAGGTGGCAAGACTTACTGATACGAGCGTCAGACTCATACTCCTGCTCTTGCCAGGCCCCGCATCGCGGCGGGACTAGGTCACACAAAAAGGGGACGGGCCTGCATCCTGTTGGATGCCTCCTATCCCCTTTCTCGCGAGGGTCTTTAGAGCCTGGCAGCGCGGGGGTTCCTGGCTCCCCAGCCTACAACACCGGTTTCGTGGTAGACCGAGCCACAGTTGCGGGACAGCGCCGGATTCTCACCGGCTTCCCCCTTCGGACCTGGCTTCCGGGCCCGTGGTCGCCGCTGCCGACTGTATCCGATCGTTCAGCGAAAGGTGCAAGAAGTGATGATGACTAACTTGTTAGTTACAAGTATACAGCACATTAGTAGGCTTGTCAAGTGGTAATTCGAACTCGTCGGCCAGGAACACAGAATACGCGAGCGGCAGCCGGCTATGTCCCGACTGAGCGGCCGCCCCATCCGAGACCCTGGCGGCAAGGCGTTCGTGCCACTTGACTTCAACGCTCGACGCAGGTATAATGATCATGGACAATCCAATACCTCTCCGAGTTATGTCGCCTAAGGTCTGCGGTGGCTACGGGACATGACCGATAGGGTACAACGGGAAACGGTTGTGCCTCCCGTGCTTGGAAAGGAGATCGATCCTGGGCCGGTGCCCTCCTCTTGGAAAAGCACCGGCCGTTTTCTTGGAGGCGCAGGAGACGGTGGCTCAAAGAAGGCGATACTACTTCTCGACGCGCGACCTGTTGATGATGGCAGTGCTGGCCGCTCTTGGCGGGGTTGCCAGCACGTACATCCAGACCCTGGCCAACGCTGTACACGCGGTATTGGGCTTCCCCGGCGCGACCCAGGTGCTTGCTGGCCTGCACGTCCTGTGGATCGTGCTCGCCGTGGGATTGACCGGCAAGCAAGGTGCCGGCACTGTCACAGGAATCGCCAAAGGAGCAGTCGAGTTCCTCTCGGGCAACACCCACGGGATCCTGATTCTCCTCATCGATGTGGTGGCTGGCATCTTGGTGGATCTGGGCATGCTGCCCTTCCGCAACAAGAACAGCTATCCGGCCTACATAGTGGCGGGAGGCATCGCCGCTGCCTCCAACATCTGGGTGTTTCAGGCGTTCGCCTCCATTCCCAGCGACATACTCACCCTCAGCGCCATTCTACTGGTGTCGCTGGTCTCTCTCGTCTCCGGCGGGCTCCTGGCGGGCGTGCTGGGGAAGATCCTCCTCGACTCTCTGCGCCGCGCTGGCGTGGTACGGGACCAGCCCGTCGGGACCTCGGGGCGGTGGCTCTACCCCGCGTTTCTTGGCATCGTCTCGGCGCTGACGCTGGCCGGAGGCGTCTATCTCTACTTCGCCCTTCAGGGACCACCCACTGTCCACATCGGCGGGCGTGTGAACGCGCCATACGACTACAGCTACAGCGAACATGACGGGGCCCTGCTGGTCTCCATCCAGGAGACCGCGAAACCTGGGCTGATGGGCGCCTACACCGGGCTTCCCCTGCTGGAGATAGTGTCCCGGGCGCAGCCTGCCGCTGACGCCACCTCCGTGCTCGCCAGGGGGAACGACGGCTATGATTTCTTCATCGACATGACTGAACTCACGGAAAACAAGCAGCTCATCCTGGCTCAGTCAGGAAGCGGCAGGGAGCTGACCTACAGTGTCGCCGGAGCGCGGAACAGCAAAGCGTGGGTGAGAAACGTGGTGGAGATCACCGTCATTGGCCCCGCCGCCATAGAGTTCTCGGGGTCTCTGGACAAACCGCGGCAGTATGTCCCCGATTTGTGGCAGTTCGAGATGGACAACGCCCGTCTCGATCTGGGATATGGCACTCGCAAGTACCAGGGCGTTCCACTGGCGACGGTTCTGGAGGCCATGGAGCCTCAGCCGCAAGCGACCACGGTGACTCTGCGGAACCGAGCGGGCGAGGCACAGGTGATAGAGTTGCCAGCGGTGATGAACGACTTGAGCGTTAGAATCTTCACCGTCGCAGCGGAAGAGGGGCTTACTTTCGCCGTAGCAAGTGACAGCGGCCAGGTATGGCTCACAGACGTCACGGAGATCGAAGTCAGTTGATTCACATTCGCGGTCTCAGTTTCAAGTTCCAGGATAGCGAGACCTACGCGCTGAGGGATGTCCACCTGGATATCGAGCCCGGTGAGTTCGTGGTCATCACCGGCCCCAGCGGATGTGGCAAGTCGACTCTGGCCTTGGCCCTGGGTGGCTATCTCTTCCGCCAGTATGCGGGGGAAGCGTCTGGTATCGTCAAAGTGGATGGCCATGACACTCGTGAAGCTGAGATCTTCGATGTGGCAGAGATTGTGGGGCTGGTACAGCAGAACCCCGAGGCCCAACTATGCACACTGACGGTGGCGGATGAAGTGGCCTTTGGACTGGAGAATCGGCGTCTGTCGAAGGCCACCATCCAGGAGCGATCACAGTGGGCCTTGGAGATTGTAGGGGCGCTAAATCTTTTCGACCGTCCTCTCGCCACCCTCTCTGGCGGTGAGAAGCAGAAGATCGCCATCGCCGCCATGATGGCTGCCAAGCCCCAGGTCCTCATCTTCGACGAGCCGACATCGAACCTCGATCCCACAGCCACAGGGGAGATCTTCAGGGTTATCCAGCACATACGCGAGAAGGCAGGCATCACCGTCATCGTCATCGAGCACAAGCTTGGTTACTTGAGGACCTTTCAGCCCCGCGTGGTTAGGATGGAGCAGGGCCGCATCGTCAGCGATGGAAGAGACCTTCCTCGCTACTCCCCATCCGAGAGTGCGCCCGCGCCTTCCCAGCGCAGCACGCCGAGGTCCAACGACGGCCACGTGGTCCGCACGGAGCACCTCACCGTCGAGTACGGTGACTCGCCAGTGCTGAATGACCTTTCCATCCACCTGCACAGCGGAGAGTTCGTGGCTGTGATGGGAGACAATGGGTCCGGCAAGACTACCCTACTGCGTTGTCTGATGGGGTTGCTCAAACCCCGGGCAGGAGAGGTAGTGGTCCTTGGCCATGACACGGGCAAAACACCCGTATCCTCACTGGCGCGAGACATCGGCTTCATCTTTCAGAATCCTGACCATCAGCTCTTCGCCGAGACGGTTTGGGAGGAAATCATCTTCGCTCCCCGCAACCTCGGTCTGCTGAATGAGGGGACCTCGCAGCGGGTGGGCAGCCTGCTGAGAAGATGCGGGCTGGAACGTTATCGGGATACTCATCCTCACAGGCTCAGCTATGGCGAGAAGAGGCGCCTCAATCTGGCCTCGATCCTGTCCTATGAGCCGCGCGTGATCCTGCTGGACGAGATACTCATTGGTCAGGACAGTGAGAATGCCACCATGGTCATGGACCTCCTCAGGGAGGAGACCCTTCGAGGCAGCACGGTGGTCAATGTGACGCACGATCCGGAAACCACCTTCCGTTACAGTGATCGTGTAGTCTTCTTGAAAGACGGCCGCATTCTATTGGACGTAGCGACGGGCGAAGCCCGCGACAGGCTGGCCACCCAGGGCCTAACCGACTATCTGCCCAACGGAAGGTCAGAGGACCTCTTGAGCAGATGAGCGCGAAGCCCAAGATAGTCTATCAACCGAGAGCTTCGTGGCTGCACGGGCTGCATCCCCTGGTCAAGCTTTGTTGGCTTGCCGGGCTGAGCATTTCTCTCTTCGTCTTGTCCAGCCCGCTATGGGTGCTGACGGTCCTCCTGGTTGCCGTGGCCCTCTTCCCACTGGCCGGCCTCAGCCTGCGTCGTGATGTGCGCGGCATACGGTTCCTGGCGACGATGGGCGTACTGCTCTTTTCGCTTCAGGCGGTGTTCAATCACACGGGATCACCGATTCTCAATGCGATTTTGGGCCCGGTGAACCTGCTGGTCACCGACGGCGGCGTCGCAGCCGGAATCTATGTCGCGGGGAGGTTCTTGAGCCTCGTCCTGATGAGCTACCTCTTTGTACTGACCACGGATCCCAGCTCCCTGGCCTATGCCTTGATGCGCATTGGCCTGCCCTACAGGTACGGTTTCGTGCTCATCACAGCGCTCCGTATGGCACCGATCTTCGAGATCGAGGGCAACACCGTCTACCAGGCTCAACTCACGAGAGGGGTCAAGTATGACGTCCGCACTCCTCGCAAGTTCATCACCCTGGCTCGCCAACTGATCCTCCCCCTCCTGGTGTCGGCATTGAGAAAGGTGGACGAGCTTGCCGTGTCCATGGAGGGGCGCTGCTTCGGGAAGTACCCCACCCGCACCTACAGGAGAACGCCTGGATACACTCGCCGGGATATCCTCGCTCTGGCCCTGCTGGGTGCGGGTATCATCGTTGTGGGATGGAGCATACTGTCACCACTCTAGAGGAGGCCAAGAGAAGTTGAAGAGGAACGTCGCAGTATCGACCATCGTCACAGTGCTGGTGGGTGTCGCCATCGGGGTGGCGGGAAGCATAGGTGGCCTGTTGATCTCCCCCCAGTTGACAGGCATTTCGTCGGAGTTCCGCTGCGTGGACTGCCACCAGCTCCACGGGGCTATCAACCTGGAAGAGGTGCCGTTCAACTCCTTCGTCCTGCTCACGGGGGATGTGCCCGAGCCAAAGCTGATCAGCGCGAACGAAATGCTGCCTTATCGGCTTTCAGGCCAGGCAAGTCTTCCCCTCTTGGACTTCCTCACTCAGAACGGAGTCCAGGGCTTCAAGGAAGTGAGCCTCATCTCCACTGACGGCGGGATCGTAACCCTGGAGAGGCAGTACGTGAGCGAGCGGTCGCTCCTTCTGCCCTATCTGGAGAGTATCCGCTTCCAGGACGACGGCCTCCACGTGTCAACGTGGCTGAAAGGCATCAACAAGATCATCGTGGTGGGCGAGGAGCTGCCTATCATCATCGACGGGCGGGCGACCTCCATGGGTCGGCTGTTGAGGGAAAACACTCTGACCGTGATCGCAGAACGTAGCTATCCCATGTACCGCAGTGAGCAAGACGGTGAGGTGCGCAAGGGGGAGTACTCCCATCTGCACACCGGCGCCCCCATCAGCGAGGTCGTGGCCCATCGCGACTTCTCCACGCTGACTGTCACCGACGCCGAGGGCGAAACGCACACCATCGAGGCTCGCGATGCTGAGCAGGCTATCCTCACCATCTACTATGGAAAACCGACTCTCATGCTCCCCGACCTGCACAAAGGAGAGTGGGTTTCAGATGTGGCAAGGGTGGTCTCCAATCCGTAGAACCAGCACAAGGGTGAACAAGAAGGGAAGGGGTGGTGACACGCCATGTCACCACCCCTCTTGGCGTACCTGCAGGTCGAAGATGCCCTATTCCAGCGTCATGCTCACCAGCATGGAAACCCACTCGCTGGCGGACAATCCCGGCACCACCAACTCGATGGGACTCTCCGGATCAGCCTCTGCCAGCCATTCTCCGTCATCCTTCAAGGCCACCATGGCTTCGGTGCCCAAGTCGCCCAGAGGTATGGAAGAGCTGTATCCGTCAGAGGCAGTGGCCGTCAGCGAGGGCGCGGCGCTGTCGACGCTGGCCAGATCGAAGAGATCGCTGAGAAGCACTCCCTCATAGGTATGGGTGCTCTCGCCCCGCTGGGTCTGCTTCACCACGTTTTCCAGGACCACAATGTCCATGCTTGCAAGCTCAGCGTAGTCCAGACTAAGCACATTGGACACGGCGCCGTCCACCATGACCGTCCAGTCGTTGACAGGGGCCTCAGATGCTTCCGGAGTCTCAGCCGACTCGGGCTCAGCGGCAGACTCGGTGCTCGCGGAGATTTTCACCAGTTGCGACACCCACTTGTTGGCCGGCAGCCCCGGAACGACCAGGCGGATGGGGCTCTCGGGATCAGTCTCTACCAGCCATTCGCCGTCCATCTTCAGGGCGACCATGGCATCCTCGCCCAGGTCTGCCATGTTGATAGCCACGCTGTAGCCGTCGACAGCTTCTGCCGTGATGGACTTCGCATCGCTACGAACGGCAACCAGGTCGAAGAGAGTAGTGAGCGGGACTCCCTCGAAATCATGGGTGCTCTCGCCGCTTTTGGTCTGAACCACC
>DATEXS010000429.1:0-13053 GCA_035256725.1 Anaerolineae bacterium | reverse complement strand
CTGGGGCGACGGCTATGGCCTGTGAGTAGAACTCTCTGGCTTCGCTTCGATCTCCGAGCTTTTCTTTGAGCTGTCCCAGGGCCAGGTACGCACTCAGGGGGCCGGTCACCAGTTCGATAGTCTCCTGATCCGCCTCTTCCTCCAATTGGAGTGCTTCGCTACCTTCGCCGGGGGCCACAGCTATGGCTTGCTGATAGAGTGCCTCGGCTTGCTGCCAGTCGCCACGGTTCTGGTAAAAGTCTCCCAACATGACGTAGGGCTGGGGATATGCCGGGGCGACGTCAATTGCCCTCTGGAGCTGTTCCAAGGCTTCTTGATCTCGTCCTTCTATGGCATAGAGTTGCCCCAGGGCGATGTAGCCGCTGGGGTTGGCAGGTGCTATGTCCATGGTTTGGCGATAGAGGCGTTCTGCGGCAGGGCGATCATTCTGGGCTTCGTGGAGGGTGGCCAGGGCGATGTGGGCCTGCACTGAGGAGGGGGCCACTTCAGTGGCCTTCTCGAATTGTTTGAGGGCTTGTTGCATGTTGGTTTGGAGGGCGTACAAGTGCCCTAAACTGAGATAGGCGTCGGGGGCGGCTGGGGCCACATCTACGGCTTGCAGGTAGAGCTGCTCAGCTGACTGTCTATCAAGTTGTGCTTCCTCAAGCTGTCCGAGGGCCACATAGGCTGCGACTTCGGCTGGGGCCGCCTGGAGTGCTTGCCTATAGGCGTGTTCGGCGAGTTGCCTGTCGCCACGCATCCTGTGCCAATCCCCCAAGGCCACGAGGGCTGGTGCATCGGCTGGGGCGGCCTGGACTGCAGCCTGGAACTCGGCTAGTGCCTTCTGAGGCTGTCCCATGGTTGCGTACAGGTTTCCTAAGAGGAGGTAGGCTCTGGGGTCGGTGGGGGCTGCTGCGATGGCCTGTTGGTAGAGTTGCTGGGCTGCGTCTCGGTCAAGGCGGGCTTGTTCCAATCGTGCTAGCGCCA
Organism: Anaerolineae bacterium; assembly: GCA_035256725.1. Lineage (GTDB taxonomy): Bacteria > Chloroflexota > Anaerolineae > UBA7937 > B3-Chlor > JAUVXJ01. The sequence goes on along the minus strand of DATEXS010000429.1, from coordinate 12,087 downwards.
GGTAGGCGTCCACGTAGGTGGGTGCTACCTCTAACGCCTGTTGATAGGCCCGTTCCGCCTCGTCGTACTGGCCGCCGGTGCGATACCAGTCTCCCCGGGAGAGAAGGGGTGAGGGGTTGCCCGGGGCTACCTGGACTGCGGCCTCGAGTTCCTCCCAGGCTTTCTCCCGCTGCCCCAAGGCGGCGTACACGTCGCTGAGGGACAGGTAGCTCCTGGGATCTCCCGGTGCTGCTGCTATGGCTTGTCGATAGAGTGCCTCCGCTGCCTCTCTGTCTAGCTGCGCTTCCTGAAGCTGGCCCAAAGCCAGATAGGCGGAAACGCTTCCAGGCTCCAGCGACAGGGCGCAGCGGTATGTGTCCGCCGCTTCTTCAACTCGTCCTAGTGACTGGTAGGCCAGGCCGAACCCGAGCCAGGCCGAGGCGGATCCAGGAGCAACCCTGACTGCCTGCTGATACGCGGACAGAGATAGTTCGTGATGGCCTCGCTGCCGATGGTAGTCACCCAAGGATATCCAAGCCGAGGCTGTCCCTGGACTGACCTCGGTGGCTGATTGGTGCAAAGCGAGAGCCTCGTCGAACCTCCCCGTCGCAGAGTAGAGATCCGCCAGCATCCCGTAGGCGTCCACGTAGGCTGGTTCCACGCTGACCGCCTCGCGATATGCCCCCATCGCCCGTTCTGTTTCGCCTCGGCGCGCGTAGTGATCTCCAAGGGCTGCGTATCCCAGGCCTGACCAAGGCACTGCCTCCGTGCCTGCCAGGAACTCAGCAGTCGCGGCTGCGAAGTCGCCACGTGCCTCATGCAGCGTTGCCAGTCGGATATGTCCGTCGATCACCGTGGGCTCGAGTTGAATGGCTTGCTTGCATGCTTCCGCAGCGGAATCCCAGTGGCCCAGCTGTTCGTGCACCTCGGCCAGGGCCATGTAACTACCGGCTTCTTGGGGATTGGCTTCCACGCTACGCTGTGCCCAAGACAGCGCATCGCTTGCCCTGGCGCAGCGCATGGCCAACTCAGCCAGAGCTCCGTAAATCTCAGGTGATGAAGGCAGAACCTTGACCGCTTTCTCAAGGGTGGCAGACGCGGCCGCCAGATCTCCTCTGGCCTGATGAACCGCGCTCAGCCCTAGGTAGGCGGCAGCGTGGCCGGGCTCTGCTTCGGTCGCTCGCTGGTACTGGGCCGCAGCTTCGCTCAAGTCTCCTTCGAGTCGATATACGTCTCCTAGGGCAACTAGGACGTTGGCTGCACCAGGACTCATCTCCGCTGCCGTCTCGAAGGACACCCTGGCCTCCGTCAAGTCGCCAAGCGCCTGATACACGTATCCCAAACCCAAGCGGGCTTCGACATTGGCGGGCAGAAGGGCGATGGCCCGGTCGAAGGATGAGATGGCGGCTTGCCAATCGGTCCTGGATGCCTGTAAGTTGCCCAGAGCGACGTACCCGGCTGAGTTCCTGGGCTCGAGCCGGACTGCCCATCGGATTTCCTCGCGGGAGGCTTCCAGGTCCCCCTCGGCCTTGTAGATATCTGCGAGTGCGATGCGGGGCCCCGCAGTGCTCGGCTCCGACCGTGCGACACTGAGAACCTGCCCCAACTGGAGATCGAGCTCCCCCGCTCTTCCGTGCAGGTGGCCTATCCCAATGTGGGCGTAGACCATGTTCGGGTCAATGGCCAGGGCTTCATCATAGGCTTGCCGCGCTTGCTCGATCTGACCGTCTTCTCTGAGCAGATCCCCTATCGCAACCTCGATGGACGCGTCCTTCGGCTGAACGGACAGGGCGAGACCGAGTTCCGTCAGAGCAGAGCCCACATCACCCTTGGCTTCGAAGAGCGGAGCAAGAGCCCTGTGGGGGCCGGGAATCACTCTGTTCAGTGTCGCCAGGCTCTCCAGTCGGCCGATGGCGGGCAGAACCCCCAACCGTTCCCGGAGGGCTTGCGCCAGTGCGGCGAAAACGGCGTTGTTGGTGGGGCCCAGCCGCCAGGCTCTGTCATACTCCTGGATCGCCGCGTCCAGTTCTCCCTGAGACCGGTGTAGATCGCCGAGATGCAGGTGGGGCAACTCCAGCCAGGGATCATCTCGAATTGCCTGCGTGTCTGCGCGCACAGCACCCACCGGGTCGCCCGATTGTGCCAGGGCCTGGGCAAGGTCGACGTACCGCGAGGGATTGGGCTCACTGGCGATGGACTCTTGATAGGCGTGGACAGCTTGGGAGGACCAACTGGCAGACATCATGGTGTCGCCCAACACCGAGTAGTAGGTAGCTGTTCCGACCTTGCTCTGCAGGGCGGCAGCGTCCTCAAAACTAGCCTCTGCCGCATCCGTGGCGCCGGCGAGTAGATACGCGAGACCCAAGGAGGCGTGAAGGGACTCTCTGGCCGGATCCAAGGCCACTGCCTCCTGGTACTCGGCTACAGCGTGATCAGCTTCCCGAAGAAGGAGGTAGGTCTCACCCAATCTCACGTGGATGGCAGGCTCTTGCTCCGCGGATCGCCGGGCCTCCAGATAGGAGGCCAACACTTGCGTCAGCTCCCCCTTTCCTTCATGGACCGAGGCCATCCCAACCTGAGCCAGGACCTGGGATTCATCTTCCTCCAGCGCTTGTGTGAAGATCGTCTCTGCCACGTCCCAACGGCCCTGTCTTAGTGCTGAGTTGCCATCTATGACGAAGGAGTGTGGCAGTGGCTTGTTCACAGCATAGATCGCATAGTCGCCATCGACATACACTGCTCTGAATATGTCGGGCAGATGCCGGAATTGCAGATCCAGGTAGATCCGGTCCTTTTCGACCAGGACATAATCGATGTCATGCCGCTCAATCGCGGCAAGGACGAGATCATCAACCATAGTGGCCGCACCGAAGTAGGTGGCATCATCGAGTCGCTGAAGCGATTGTGGGATCTGTTCGACGGGTAGCCGGTTCACGGTACCATAGCCACGGTATTCAACGACGTTGGCCAGCGGGGCGTAGGCAGGAATGCACGAATTGAGCTGCGAAGAGGCCAGTACGTCAATGGGTTCCTGGGGGGACAGGCGATCTAGGTAGAGTATGGCGTCACGGGACTTTGAGCATGTGGAGAAGTCTTGATCTGACAATCGTTCTCCCAGATTGACTCGCCCAGCCTCGATGCTGGGCCGGGCGAGAAGAAGTGCAAGCGCCACTACCGCCAACGGGCAGCCATGTCGGATGGCGATGGAGACGCGACCGCCGCGCTTCTCCATCAGACTGGATAACCTGCTTGCCGCTACCCAGATTACCCAGCCTACGGTCAGAATCGAGAACATTGGCACTGGCCAGCCCAGCCGCCACATTAGGAAGGGGGTTACAAACTTGCCCACAATGGCGAAGAGGGGAGGTATGTAGAGGATGAAAAGCAGGGCCAGCATGGAGCCGACGATCAGGCGGGCAGCGTTGCTCTTGCCCAGACGGAAGGCAAGCACAGGTAGTAGCGCATACCCCAGGAAGTTGACGGGACTCAGAATGAGGGAAGGGTGCATGACGTACTGGCTACCATTTACCAGCCAGATTCGGTACCTCGCGACGCCCATGAAGATCCGGCCGAACTCCAATGCGTCTCCGAGGCCAGCCACCTCGATCGGCATGCGTTCAAGGTATCGGAAGTATTGGACGGCAGGAACAACCACGCATAAGCCCAGCACTAAACCTACGGCTAGAAGGCTGAAGAAGGCACGCCTTGAGTGCTCAAAAGCCAAGTACAGCAAGCCGAAGCTTCCGCCTAAGATCAGCACCTGCATGAGCAGGACGGGATGTAAGAGCGCTAGTCCGAAAGCTCCCAGGCCAAGACCCACAAGGTAGCGAGGTTGCCGGCTCTCCAGAAACCATTGCAGGAACACCAGGACGACGGGAACTGCGATGAACCAGCCATAGTACTTGTCCTGGAAAATGTGCAGAGCAAACTGTTCGCCCGCCCCATCATACTGTGTGGTAGCCAGCAGGTAAACGGACCAAAGACTGACTAGGAACAGAGCCTGGCGCCGATCTTTGAAAACCTGATGCACGAAGGTGTAGAAGGCCAGCAAAGCTAGCACAACAAGAATAGGCCGGCTGCCAAGGAGGAAGGAAACCACTGATGTGCCTGCGAGCTTGCACAGCAGAATGCTCTGGTATCCGCCGACGATCAGTTCGTTCCGGGGCATCACGGGGGTGCCTGTGCCGTGAAAGGGTTCTGTGCCGGTGATCTTTCCTAGCCGGAGCACTTCCTCGAAATACGGAAACGCTGCCACGTCATCACCGGTAAGGAGCGCCCGCGCTGACAGAAAGGCCAAGATGCCACCCACAAGGATCAGGAGGCATAGATAGGGGATCATACCAACCTCAAATCTCCCCAGCGCGACCTCTGGGGAGTTATCGGGCCTGTTGGCTTTGGTTCTCTCGGACCGAAAGTTGTAGATCACGAGGATGAGACCCATCAGAATGAGCATACCTACGGAGAGGCCCAGCAGTTGCTCCAATCGCAGGCGCAGCAGGGTGGCAAGAACTGTGTATGGTGCCGCCAGTCCAGCGCCCAGCACAAAAGCCACCGGTACCCGCTCCAACCAGGACAGGCGCCTGAGCAGGACCGAGGACAACAGAGAGCCCGGTAGCATGAACCACAACCAGCTTGCGATTACGGCCAAGAGCGGGGCGAAGTTTGCCATCAGCCGGCCGATGGTCAAGAGCACCGGGACGAAGGCCAGGAGTGCTATCGTCCTAAGAGTGGGGTTCCATGCCCTGAGTGTGGCTATTCTGGCTGGTAGCTCATCCATACGATGACTTCCCCTAATCGAGACACCCAAACTCAAACCGCTCAGGACATGTATCCGAGAGCCCGCAAACGGTCCTTGATCTCCTCCTCTTCTTGTTCCGTGAGGTCTCTGTCAGGCTCCTTGGTGGTAACATCCTCTGCCGGTAAGGACTCAATGGGCTGGGCTCGCAGGCGTTGCTTCCGTAGGGCTTCGACCAGTACACGTCCGTCCATATCATCGGGCACGGGAAGCCCAAGCAGATAGAGGATAGTGGGCGCGAGGTCCAGAATACTGGCCCCTTGCAGCTCCACTCCCGCCTGCACATCCGGGCCACGTAGGAATAGAATTCCCTCTGGACGATGGGTGCCTGAGACGATTGATACCTTGTCGAACCATTTGTTGGATACGAAGCCCAGCCCCATGTCGACATAGCGTCCGTCCCTGGGCAGGCAAATGATATCTGGCAGCCCCTCCAACTCGGGCCCGTGGAACAGTTCCTCTTTCCTATATCCGACGGCCAGATAGGGCAAGCCTGTTGAAGGGACGGAGACGCCCTCCAGGCGCGCGATTATGTCGTCGCGCAGTGCCTCATACTCGAGGCCGGGCGAAACGGTGCCTGCAGCATCCCGGCCCCGCAGATTGATGCGGATTTGGCCAAACGCGCCCGATGCATGCGCCTTGGTTCTTGACCAGTCAATGTCCCGCTCCGAGAGGAAGAGCCTGGCCAGCATGCCACCTCCCGTTCTTTGGGGACTTAAGCGGGCCTTGAGTCTCTGACCCCCGAACCGGCCGACAAAGGCGTTTGCCAGTGGGTAGGTATTGTTGATGGTGAGGCCCAAGCGGAATAGCCAGTATCTCAGTTGCGATGAGGCCTGACGGCGAACCTTCAGCAGTCCCTGGTCCATCAGCCAGTTGTTCGGGAAGAACGCCTCGTAGAACCCGCCCGCCCCGTGGTCCGACATGACGATGGTGTGAGTCTGGCTGCCCGCCTCTCTTGTCAAAGACTCGACAGCCTCATCGGCCGCTTGATACACCCGCAGTATGGCATCCCCAAAACGCTTGCCCTCTTCGGGATCGTGGAGTGGATGCTGCGAATCCATGTCCTTCCAGAACTTGTGAATGACCGTATCTGTGGAGTTGAGCACGACGATGAAGAGATCCCAAGGATAGGTTCTCATCACATGCAGGCTCGCCTGAAGCCTACGGTTGAGCACGTCCAACACGTCCTGTAAAAACTCCTCCTCTGCACCCCGCCGATGGATCGCACTATGCGTGACTCGGTAGCCGCCAACTTGAGCATCCAATTCGGCTTTGAGGTCGGCTGGGTAGGTTAGATTGTGGGCCGAAGCAGGGGTCAAGAGGCCTGTGACCATCACGCCATTGACGGGTTGTGGCGGATAGGTCACGGGGACATTGATTACTGCGACTCGCTTACCCCGATGACCGGCGATATCCCAAAGGGTTAGCCCCTTGATGGCGCGCCGGTCCACGATGGAAGGTCGGGAAACGTCACCCGCCGCATGAGTCCACCATATGACGCCGTGTTTTCCAGGGTTCTTGCCTGTTGCGAATGAGGGCCAGTTGGGCACTGAACTGGGTGGCAACTGCGATTTCAACTCGCACCAGGCACCAGTCCCCATCAATCGTCCTAGTGCCGGCAGTCTACCCTCGGCCACCCACGGTAGAATCAAGTCCAGGGTTGCTCCGTCCAGACCGATGACGAGCACCTTTGCGTCGAGCTGTCCGGCCATCACCTAGCGCACCTCAAGCACCCCACATGAGTTACTAGTACGATGGCATATCACCCGACGTATCCCAGTCCTTTGAGTATGTTATGCACCGCTTCCTCGTCCTCGCGCGAGAACGTCGCGGGGGAATAGGCGCCCTCGAACATCTCGGCACTGCGCTTAATCTGCAGTCTACGCCTGAAATCGTCTGTGAATAGACTTGCCAGAACCTGTCCATCCATGTCCGAGGGGATGGGCACCTCCAGCAAAGCCAAGATGGTTGGTGCCAGATCCACTATGCTGGCCCCATCCATGCGATAGCTGGACCGCATGCCTGGCCCTTTCGACAGCAACAGTCCATGCATCCTGTGCCCTCCGGTGCGGTCGAAGGGCGGCTCCAACCAGTTATTGGATGGGAACTGCAGCAGGCCAAAGGCAGCGTATTTCCAGTCTCGGGGGATGCAGAACAGGTCTGGGGCTTGCTCGAGGCATGGTCCGGAGTAGATATCCTCACGACGGTGAACTTCTCCAATGATCGTTTGACCGGTCGCCGGGTCACGCAAGCCGAGGAGAGCGTGCGTCAGTTCATCCAGAACCGATTCGTAGTCGCGTCCTAGTTCTACCGCTCCCTCCGGCTCACGCCCGTGTAGGTTCACAAACACCGGCCCGACGTTCCCAACAGAGTAGGCCCTGGTCCGCTTCCAATCGATGTCTTCAAAAGAGAGGAAACAACGGTCCAGCAGGTTGCGCGTTCTCTGCTTGCGCCGTCTCACGGTTTTGGCCACGTTTCCAGCCTGACCCAACTTGCGCAGCAATCGATAGACGTTGAGCGGGGTGAAACCTAGCCTGAAGAAAGCTCTCTTGACCAACGTGACTGGCGTGGCCTTGAATCGAAGGAAGCCTTCTCGCCACAGCCATGTGTTCATGTGGATGTACTTCTCCAGCGGGCCGAAACCGTGGTCAGACATGACGATGACATAGGTGTCATCGTCCGCCATGTCGAGGATTTCTCCCAGATACCCGTCCAGTTGTCTGTAGCACTCCATTATGGCGTCTCGGAGCTGTCGAGGGGCAGTGGCTTCGTGCTTGGAATGGGAGGTGTCCATGAAATGCCAGAAAGCGTGTTGCATGGTGTCCGTGGCTGTGAACACCACCATGAAGAAATCCCAGTCCAGGACCCGTAACAAGTGGCGGGTTGCCTCCATGCGCATCGCGCTCGTCTCGCACACGACTTGCACCAACTCCATCTCGCGCCCATGAGCATCGAAGTTGGCGTCCGGTTGTACGACGTAATCGGGCACTGCTGTGCGGAGCCCCTCACCGATCGCCTCCGGGTAGCAGTAGTCCTCGGCGTCGGGGGGCGTCAGCAAACCGGTAATCAGGAAGCCGTCGACAGGTTCGGGAGGATAGGTCAGGGGCACATTGAGGACCCCGACCTTCTTGCCGGCCTGACTCAAGATGCGCCATAGCGACGCGCCGTGGCGATGAGTGGCGTTGAAGGAGGCGAGCCTGTAGGTCCCAGGCTGGCGTCCGAGGAAGTCGTACAGGCCGTGCTTGCCAGGATTCGTTCCAGTCGCGAAAGAGGTCCAGGCCGGCCCGGTGATGGGCGGGATGGTGCTGCGCAGCGGACCCCGCACCCCTTCATCCATGAGTCGCTTCAGTGTGGGGAGTATGCCTTCGTTGGCCCAGGGTTCGACCAGGTCCAGCGTAGCCCCATCCAGTCCAACGACGAGCACCTTGCGGCGGTTCTTCATGCCTGGCGTGACCACCTAGGTCGGCTCATCGGTCGCTGCCGCAGACTGCGGCGAAGATGGCTTCTAGGGTTTCTGGCCGATTCGGATCCCCGCCGGTATAGATGTATACTCCATCCACCAGGTCGCTTATGGCCTCCCTGTAGGCCAGCACCTCTGGGGTGCTTAGTTCCTGGCCCCCAGGTGTGACTGATATCTGGGCCCATATGCGGAGGTCGGCGTTGCCCATCCGCAACTGGCTGATGATCTTCTCGACCTCCTCTCGGTACTTCGGGCCGGGCGGATTCGACTGAAGACGCTGGGTCTGGATAATCCAGAGATCGGCGTACGATGCCATCGTTGGGTACTGCGCCCAGTTCTCTTCCATCAGTCTCAGTCCAGGTCCCATCAATAACAGCTTGCCGTGGGCGTGAGCCAGGTCCGAGGCCTGTTGCGTCGCACCCACGACGTCCATCTGCTCCTCGATGGGCGTGTGCCTACTGGCTTCCAGGTTGTATGCCAAGGCGTCATAAGGCACACCAGATGCGGATGCCTGGTCGGCCAGTTCCCGTAGGCGCGCCAGGGAAGGACCCACCAAGACCCTCAGGCCCGTCTCAAGCTGGCCAAAGTACTCTTCGGCGAGGCCAAGGCTGCCAGTCACATACAATCCCCCTGGACTCTGGTAGGCTAACTGAGTCTCGACGGTGTCCTCGCGCAGTCCCGCCCCAAGGCGGCAGGCTGACGCGGCAGCGGCTGCTGTTCTCGACGTCAAGATTGTGGCAGCCGAGCTAGTGGGCGTAGGGGCTTGGCTGCTAGCTGTGGCTATGATCATGGGCACTTTGGTCGTTGGTTCGACCGCAACAGCGGTGGACGTGCCCGCGGCAGGGAAAATGGGGCTGAACGTGGGGACGTTTGACTTGGGCTCCGGTGCACATGCCGCCAGAATCGCGAGGCAGCTCAGTGTAACAAGCAACACTACGCTCGGGGTTTTCCGCAAGCGGCTGACTCCAACTGCTCCCCTGCCGACTAGTCCGACACCACCAGTGGTAGGAAGAATCTCTTTACGCCCATGAAAACCACATGCGCCTTCCCCGGCGAATCGGTTTCCTCTCTGCTGCCATAGGCGCCTATGAGGATGTCATCGAAACCGTTGCCGTCCATGTCCCCCGCAGAGGCGACATCGTATCCGGCTGCATCGAATTCGGCCTCGCCCACGTAGACGGCATCGGCATGCCTGAGAGAGAAGTTGCTGCTCCAGGCAGCTGCGTCCTGTCGCCCGTACATCAGGTATGCTGCACCTGCAAGGTCACCTCCCCTCGTGTTGTGAGGAGCGCCTATCAGAAAGTCAGCGTAGCCATCGCCGTTGACGTCACCCGCGCCGCTCACCCGCCGGCCAGCCTGATCGTTTGCGCTCTCTCCGACGAATGCTGCGTTGGCCTCAGCTAGAGAGCGGTCCATCCCCCAGTTTGCGGCAGGCTTGCCCAGGATCAGATAGGTCTTGCCCACATCTGGAGCAACATAATCGTATCGCGAGGCTCCAATCAAGAAGTCGTCGTATTCATCTTCATTAACATCTCCAGCTGCGGCCACCCTTCGCCCTGCTTCATCCCCCGCCGCCTCGCCGACGAAGGAGGCGTCGGCCCCAGCCACCGAATAGTCCGTGCCCCACCAGGGCCGCCCAGGATCATAGTCGGGATCTCCTTCTCTCGCCCGGCCCAGAATGAGGTAGATTTGACCTGCATCAGTGCCGCCCTCGTCGTTGGAGATCGAGCCGATGAGAAAGTCATCGTAATCATCGCCGTTCACATCCCCAACACCCGTGGCTGAGCGGCCCAGTCGGTCACCCTCGACTTCGCCGACGAAAGAGGCGTCGGCGTCGGCCAGCGAGAAGTCGTGGCCCCAATCAGCCGCCTCCCTGCCCAGAATCAGGTAGACCTTTCCCGTGTCCGTGATGGTCTGTGTGCTGGAAATATCGTAATAGGTGCTCGTAATCAAGAAGTCGTCATACTGATCGCCGTTGACATCGCCAGCAGTGGAGACATAATAGCCGGCGCGGTCCCCTTCATTCTCTCCCAGGAAGGACGCATTGGCCTGCTCCAGCGGATACGCCATCCCCCAGTCGACGTTCGATCTGCCCAGGAAGAGATACGCTTTGCCTTGCTGGGGCAGCCCTGACTCGGCTTTCCAGCCGCTGATCAGGAAGTCATCATAGCCATCGCCGTTCACGTCCCCGGCCGTGTAGTTCTGCCTGCCATTCATGCCGTCGGCGTTCCCCGGTTGGCCAACGAACTCTGCGTCGGCCTGTGATAGATCGATGTGGCTTGCCGGCCATTCCTGCCGCGCACGCCCCAGGACGAGATAGGCCGCCCCCACGGCAACAAACTTGCCCGGCTTAACTTCCACCTTGACCATGGGCGCTCCCACCAGGACGTCGTAGTAACCGTCGTTGTTGACGTCACCGGCGGGTGACACTGAATACCCGGCCCAGTCACCGGCCTCTTCGCCTAGGAACGTCAGATCCGCGTTCGCCAGATTAATCTCCAGAGGCTCATCGATCTGGGCGTCCGCACCTGAGGATCCCGAAAGGGTGAGCAGCAGGCTCATCACGAGTAACTCCCATCTAAGTGGGTTTCTCATTCAGGCTCTCGTTTCTCTTTCGGTTGGTCAAGCGCCGGACGTGCGCCAGCATGGGAGGATAGGCGCCTGGGTCTCGTAGCGAGATGCCCCGCGCAGCGCCGCAATCCTAGCCTGTCCCCGGATAGATGGCAAGTGGCCTGAGCCTGGGAAATTGGAGTCATGGGTGCAGTCCGGAGACGAGTTTCGTCCCTCATGCACAGCGCCCACCGCGGTTCTCCCGCCGGCCGGCTCCCCACCTGAGGTCGTGAACGGGCGCTGACCGAAGGCGCTGGCCCTCGCCTCACATGCCCCTGACGACAAGCGGCAGATGCGACCTGTACGCGCATATCGTGGAACGAATTCGCGTGTCTCCCTCGGCGTCTTTCACTTCCAGTACGACACGGTCCGGGTTGGTGAGAACAGTGACCAAAGCATAGCCCCAGCAGGTGCCCTGAACCTCCGCAGTGCTATATACACCCTCGCTCCAGTACCCATACTTTTCGCCCAAGGCACGTCTGCACCCGGCATAGTTCGCGGGTGGCACCATAATCTCAGGGACGCCAGAGTTACCACCGTCGTCAATCCCCCCGAAGTGAAAATCGCCTGACAGCATCACCACGCCCACGATGTCGTTCGCCTCGATGAAGTCTAGGATGAGCTGTCGTTCGTACTGGAAGGCCGACCAGCTATCTGGCTTGGAGGCTGTGCCGTTGAATACAGAAGGGGTCTTGACGAACTTCCACCTGGCGGAGGATTCGTCCAGCCCACGCAGCAGCCAATGGAGTTGCCCTGGTTGCCCGAGATTGTCGCCATCGAGCATCGACTTGTCCGACCCATCCGGGTCCGTATTGGGGTCTCGCTGACTGCGCGAGTCCAGCAAGAAGAAATCAGCATTTCCATAGCTGAATCTCTGCCAGCAGCCGTACTGGCTCATGGGGTAGACGGGAAAGTACTCGTCGAGCACGGCCAAGGAGATGTCCTTCTTGGGATAAAGCTTGTCACCGTTGTTCCAGCCATAGTCATGGTCATCCCAGACATGGGCCACCGGATAGTGACGCAAGATCAGGTTCACGAAGTCATCCATATCGTTGCCGAACGAGTAGAGGTTCTTGAAGATCTGCCTCTTTTCCTCCAGGTTGTCCCCAACGGTGTGGTCAAAGTCGCCGCCGATTAGAGCCAAGTTCGGCTCCTCGGCATCGGCACTGGCGAAAGTCTGCGCATGAGGCAAGCCTCCGTCAAGCGCCCTTCGGAAGTCGCTGAAGACCACAAACTTGAACGG